>CAJYKO010000245.1 GCA_913775215.1 uncultured Devosia sp.
TCGCGCTGGATATCAACCCAGCTTTCGGCAAAGGCGCGGCATTCCTGGCGGAATTCCACCACCGGAACCTCGTTCTTGTCCTTGCCCTTGGCGCGGTACTGCTCTTCGATCTTCCACTCGATCGGCAAGCCGTGGCAGTCCCAGCCGGGAATATAAGCCGCATTGTGCCCCAGCATCTGCATGGACCGGCTCACGAGGTCCTTCAGCGTCTTGTTGAGCGCATGCCCGATATGGATATTGCCGTTCGCATAGGGCGGGCCGTCATGGAGGGTGAACAGCGGCCGATCCTTGGCCTGCTCGCGATGCAGCGCATAAATATCCATGTCCTGCCAGCGCTTGAGCCAAATCGGCTCGCGATCGGGCAGGCCCGCGCGCATCGGAAACTCGGTTTCAGGCAGGAAAAGCGTAGCCGAATAGTCTTTTTCGGTCACGCCGGAAGCGGTATCGGTCATGGATCGGCGTTTCGTTCAGAACAATTGCGCGCCTTTTAGCAAGGCAGGGCCCATGGGGCAAAGGGTGATTTGCCTTCAGCCAATCAGCGGCAGGAGCCGTCCGCGCGTGATGGCGCCGATGTCGCCGAAAAGATCATCCGCCAATCGCACGGCGACACTCCGCGCACGCGAAAATGCTGTTTCGTCGCGATAGGCCGCTTCGATCGCCCCCGCGATCTCGTCCGCACTCGTCATGCTGGGGCCGATAATACTGACCGGCGCCAGCGCTGCCGCCTTTCGGGCATGAAAAAGATGCTCGAGATGCTGCGGAATGGCAATTTGTCCAAGTCCCATGCCAAGCCCGAGGCAGAGCGAACCATGCTGGCCCGAGTGGATCATCAACCGCGTGCGCTGACCGATATCGTCCACTGGCACTGGCGCAGGCTCGACCATGACGCCGGACGCCGCAAAGCGCGCCTTCATTTCTTGATCTGCGCCGGGCAGGAACGCGCGCACCGGAACGGTGAGGCTGAGGACGGCATCGACCAGCGCGGCATTTTCGGTTTCGCTCGTCGAAAAATAGACAAAGACTTCTTCACCACTGCCGTCGGGTCGCGGCAGTTTTTCGTTGAGCGGCGGCAGCAGCGGCGTCTTTCTCATCTCGTCATAGGGATCAAGGCTTGCAATGGTGCGCGGCATGGCGCCTCCGCCGCTATAAATATCGGAGAGACGGTGCAGCGGCGCGGCGCCAAAATGCCGGAATGCGCGGTTTACCGCATAGAGCAGTTCGTCTTCATCATAGATCGAAAGGGCGTATTCAGGCAGCAGCACCGGAAAACGCTCGAGCCCGCTGGGCGGCACGGAATAGCCCGTCCCCACGGCAATGGAGGGTATGCCCGCAACAAGGGCTGCAAGTTGCGCGCAGGGCGCAAAGTCGGCCACGACCAAGCAAGATTTCCGGGCCTTGATCACCTCCAGCCACCAGCCGATCTGCGTCATCAGAAATTCTGGATTCCAAAAATTGAGATCCCCCAGAAAATCCCCCCAGGTGGCGGTATGCGGATTGCCTCTTGCCTCCCGCCTTGACCGGTTTGGCCAAAGCCGGGCTCCGGGGAATACACCATCGCAAAAAGGCGCAATCTCTGCCGCATGTTCCGTGCGACAGAGAGCGGCATCGCAGATCGCTGCGGTGCCGAGCGCCTCCGCGATGACTTTCAAGGTCACCACATGGCCCCGTCCGGCACCGCCTTCCCAGGCAAGCAGAACACGCGGCGCCATCGCTCAGAGGGCGTAACAAGCGCCGCATGCACAAGGATCGGGTGCCGGCGGTGGCGGCGGTGGCGGCTCGACAACCGGGGGCGGTGGCGGCTCGGCCACAACGACCGGCGGCACCGGCGGCGCTGGGGGCGCTGGGGGCGCGGGAGGAGCTGGCGACGCCACTGGCTGAGTGTCGCTGCCCCCTGTCGACTGGATAGACCCAAACGGCCCGGGCACCCGGTTCGGCTGGCAGTTGGCCTTATGGTCGGCGGGCGAACTCAGCATCATGTCGAGGCATTCGAAAAAATGGTGCACCTCGCGGCGCACATTCTCGACGGCATAGCTCGGCACCGTGCTGACGCTGGCCAGCAACATGCCCATGAGCCAGGCATATGGCCTGTGCTTTCTTCTCAAAATCATCGTTTAGCACTCCCGCTCCGGGACGAGCCTTTGCTTGACGCAGCGGCGGTCGCCCCTTCGATTGACCGGAGTTTTTTATTGGCCCATGCTGGCGCTGACATCGAACAGACGTTCGATGCGGAGCCTCGCCCAATGGCTGACATCGACGCAATCATCGGGACCATAAGGCAGGCCGCCGAGGACGATGCGGCTTGGCCCGGCATGCTGGAGCGAATGTCCGACTATCTCGGTGTCGTTGAAGCAACTCTTGGCGGTGGTAATACCGGAAAACCGCCCGAAATGGTTGCACCGCGCACCGATCCCGTTCAGATCGCCCGGTATTTTTCGACCTACGCCCCACGCAATTCGCTCATGCGGACCATGCTGGCCCAAATTCCAGGCCAACTCGTAGTCGATGAGGCCATCCCCGGCTTCGAGAGTTTCGTCAAAGACAGTTTTTATAACGAGTGGTGCGTCCCTCAAGGCTACCGTCGCGCCGCGGGTCTCGTCCTCACCACGCAAAATGGCTGGGCGGGCGTGTTGATGCTCAATTCCCGCGCCCCGCTCGAAACCGAGCAAATCGCGCGGTTCCAAGCCATTTTGCCCAATGTCCAGCAGGCACTCGAGACTAATACACTGTTGCGCCGGTTCAGTGGCTTGGCCCGGTCGAGTCTCGATGTCCTTGATCTGTCTGGCCAGGCAGCCATCCTGCTCGACAGTCGTGGCCTTTTGCTCGACGCCAATTCAGGCGCTGCTGCGCTTTTGGAAAGCGGTCGCCTTATTCTCCGCCAGCGCCGGCTTGGCTGTGCCGATATAGCGGCAGACCGGCGCCTATCGCGCTTGCTTACCCTTTGCCTTTCCGCGCCAGATCATAGTTCCGGTGGGCGGCTAGATGTTCCGACGCCGCAGGGTGTTCTCGCAGTGCACTGTGCGCCCTATCCGGGCGGCCGGCTCTTTCCTTCGGCTAGACGGCCCGCCGTGATCGTCATCATCACAGATCCAGCGCAAAAGCTGCGCCAAAGACTCTCAACTTTGCGCCAGAAATTCGGCCTCACCGACGCTGAGGGCGAACTGACGCTGGCACTGGTGGAAACCGGCAGCCGCAAGAGCGCAGCCGCAAACCGCGGCGTGTCCGATGCGACCGCACGGGCGCAACTGACCAGCATTTTCGACAAGACCGGCGTGCGACGGCAGACCGATCTCGTCCGTCTGGTCCTTGAAAGCGATTAGCCGAAAAAGCCCAGATGCGTGTCCAGCGCCCCCAGCGGGCCGCATTCCGCAATCATCGTCCGCGCCTTGCGGCTATCGCGGTCCATGGCTGCAATCAGATCATCAAGGCCCTTGAACACTTCCTGCCCGCGGATATGCCCGACGAGCGCCACCGAAATGGTCTGGCCGTAGAGATCGCCGTCGAAATCGAAGAGATGCGTTTCAAACGGCGGCCGATGATTATTGAACATCGGCTTGCCATAGGCAGCCACGCCATCGAGCAAATGCCGGCCCACCTTGGCGCGAACCGCATAAACCCCCTGCGCCAGCTGAAACCCATCAGGGGTCACCGTATTGGCCGTCGGATAGCCAAGCTCCCGCCCGCGTTGGTCCCCCTGCACCACGCAGCCATCGAAAAACCAGTGATAGCCGAGGAGCCGATTGGCCGCCGTCACCGCGCCCTCGGACAAAGCCGCGCGGATGCGCGAGGATGAAATCGGCTCGTCCGCCTCATCGACGAGATCGAGCGTCTCCACCGCAAAGCCGCGCACAGCGCCCTGCTCGCGCAAAAAGGCCGGCGTACCGCGGCGCTGGCGGCCGAAATGGAAATCGGAGCCAATGATGACGCCGCGCACACCCAGCGCCTCGACCAGCACGTCGGCGACGAAACTCTCCGCTTCGATCTGCGAAAACGCCGTATCGAAGGGCAGGATGATGATCCCGTCGAGCCCCAGCGCCTCGGCCAGCCTCGCCTTGGCATCGCCCAGCGTCAGCCGGAACATGAAGGGTGCCGGCGCAAAGACATCGCGCGGATGCGGCTCGAAGGTCAGGATCAGCGCCGGCACGCCAGCCGCCGAAGCGCGCTCGCGCAGGGCCGCGATAACCTTCTGATGCCCGCGATGCATGCCGTCGAAATTGCCGATCGCCACATAGGCGCCCTTCAGCCTCGCGGGGAGCCCGGCATAATCGGACAGGCGAACAAACGTGCTCATGTCACGCAGACCAGGACAGACGCGGCAGGAAGCCGGCAACCCGCGCGCGGCTCGGTGCCACGAGATCGGCAATCGCCTGCGGATCGGGCTTGCCGAAAGCATCGAGCTCGGCCGCATGGATCGAGCCGGTGATAAAAAGGAGATCGATCCCGAACTGCGCCGCACCCGTCGCGTCGGTGCGCACGCTGTCGCCAATCGCCAGCACGCGGCTTTTGTCGAGCGCCTTGCCTGCGGCCAGTTCCGCCAAGCGGAACGCCTCTTCGTAAATCGGCTGATAGGGCTTGCCCGCCATCAGCACCATGCCGCCCATGGCCGCATAGAGATCGCCGAGCGCGCCACCGCAATAAATGATCTGGTCGCCGTGTTCCACCACCCGGTCGGGATTGGCGCAGATCATCGGCAGCTTTCGCGAGAGCCAGAATTTGGCGCGTTCGCGATACATTTCTGGCGTGTCGTCATCGGTGTCGAGATCGGTGACGACGACCACTTCGGCCTCTTCGGGCCCCGTGCGCTTGAGATCAAACCCGTCGTAGAGCGCATCGTCCTCGGTTTTCGGCCCCACATGGTGGATCGCCTTGCCCCGATACTTTGAAATCATCGTCCGCGTCGCATCGCCCGAGGAGACGATGGCGTCATAAGCTTCGCGCGGCACCTTGAGCCGATCGAGCATGGCCACGATCGGCGGCGACGGCCGCGGCGCATTGGTGATCAGCACCACCTTGCCGCCCGCGCGCCGATATTCCACCAGCGCTTCGACCGCCTCGGGAAAGGCGGAAACGCCATTGTGGATGACACCCCACACATCGCTCAAGACCGCATCATAGCGCCCCGCAAGATCGGCAAGGCCGGAAATGATGGGCAAAGGCGCTGACGCGGACATGGGCTGGAACTTCCCGTATTATTGTTCTCGTCCGCTATGGGACAAATTACGCCGCCCAATCAAGCCCGAAAGACAAACCCGGGCCGATTTCAGACCTCGGCGCGGCGGCGCTGTGTTGCCGCCGGCTGCGGTACGACCGTGCGGGCCGGCTCAAGCAACAGGTCCTGTCGCACAGGCCCGGCCGGGGCGATATGATTGCCCTGCACCAGCATGATTTCATTGTCGAGCAGCTCGACGATCTGGCGCTCGTCGGCAACCCCGGTCGCCAGGAGCGTCATGTCAAATCGGCCCACATAGCTCGCGATATCGGAGAGGTGGAAATCGGTATAGACCTCGGGCGAGGCAATAAGCCGTGCCGCATTGACGCGGATCGAGCGCACGCCGATCTCGGACAACTCGGTGAAATTGAGCCGCAGCGAGCTCGCGTAGGAAAGCGAAAAGCCTGCGCCGCGGCGCTGGATCGCCTGCAGCGCCGGCCGCGCCTTTTGCAGCAGCGTCTGGAAATCCAATTCTGGAATGGTGAAGACCAGATTGGTCGCAATGACGCGGTTGGCGTCGAGAATGGCGAGCACCTGTTCCATTGACGCGCTATCGCGCAGGGTCGCGGCGCTCAGCGGAATAAAGAGCGAAATCGACTGGCCGCCCGTGCGCGCCCGGCGTGCAATGGCGACAGCCTCGTTGAGCGCCATGCCCTCGATGCGCTGCACGACGTCCTCGCCACCCTCGCGCGGCATGAAATCGTCGGGATCGCTAAAATCGCCATCTTCCAGCATCAGGCGCGGCACGAGATCATATCCGGCTGCGCGGCGCTGCGGCAGTCGGGCTACTGGCTGGATGTGATAGACGAGGTGCTTGTCGGCTAGCGCCTGGCGCACCACTTCGAGCGGCAGGACCGGATCGGCGCGATCATCGATCACCGTCTTTGGCTGTGGCTGGGGACGCGCGCTTTCGCCGTTGAACCGCTCGGCATGGCCATTATGGATTGCCGGTGGCGCCGCGACGCTTTTTTCCTCGATTTCCGCCACGGCCTCGGCCACCTGGCGGATCACCGTGCCGAGAACCGAAATATCGGCCTCAATGGTTTCGAGCCGCTGGCCTGGATTGAGTTCGGACAGCGCATTAATCCGGCGCCCGAGAACCGAGCCCGCCTGCGCGTCGGTCGCCAGCAGGCGCGAAAGATCTTCGATGCCACGTTCGAGCCGGCGCTCGGCGCGCAGCCGCAAGCGGCGCTCCATCACGAGTGCGCCAATGCAGAGAGCCACGAGAGCAACCAGGATCGCTTCTGCCAGGGTAAAGGCGAGGCCAAAATAGGCCGCCGCACCCAGAGCAATTCCGGCAACAGCGATAAACAGATAGACGAGGGCCTGCATTGGCATCCCAGGTTAATGAATAGTGGCCAAGATTCGACGTCCCGTCATAGCATCGCCTCTGTGACGGAAAAAGCACTGAGACGCGATCGGTGGGGTTAAGAACGGATTATTTACCCTGTTCGCCAACAATCGCCACAAACGTCAGAGCCGGTTCGAATCCCTCCGAACCTGCAACCAAGCTCAGGAAAAGAGTTTAATGGCAATGGTTTACGGAAATGAGCACGCGCTGAGCGGGCAACTTCTGCTGATCGATTCAGACGCAGATGCTGCCGCGCAGACCGGCGATTCGCTCAGCCGGGCCATGCTCTGCACGCCGGAAGTATCCGTCGCAAAGTCGGGTCGCGAGGCCATCGACATGCTCCGCGCCGGGCGATTCGATGTCATTTTAGCCGACATGCCAAGCCTTTCGGATATTGCAGAACGCGATGAGGAAGGCATGGGCCGTATCGTGCGGCTGGCCGAAGGCGCGCTGGTCGTCGCCATGGCTGGTGGCGCCTCGGTCAGTGCCGCCGTTAGCGCCTTGCGCGCCGGCGCCCATGATTACGTGACAAAACCGATCGCTGCTGCGGCTCTGGCCAATCGCATCGGCGAATTGGCCCAGCGCCATGGCCGCCCGCGCTCGCTCGGCATAGATACGGCACGCCCACAGGACGTCGCCGATTATGCCGGCTTCGTTGGCGCCTCCAACGCCATGCAGTTCATCTACGAGCAGATCGGCCGCGTCTCGACCTCTTCTGCCCCGGTCTTCATCACGGGCGAAAGCGGCACCGGCAAGGATGTCTGC
The DNA here is from genome assembly GCA_913775215.1 of uncultured Devosia sp. GTDB lineage: Bacteria > Pseudomonadota > Alphaproteobacteria > Rhizobiales > Devosiaceae > Devosia. The sequence continues at coordinate 7,323 of CAJYKO010000245.1, forward strand.
GCCGAGGCGCTCCATAGCCAAGGGCCGCGCAAGGCCAAGCGGTTCGTCGCCATCAATTGCGCCGCCATTCCCCGCGACCTCATGGAAAGCGAATTGTTCGGCGTTGCCCGCGGCGCGTTTACGGGCGCCCATGAAGACCGCAAGGGCGCCGCCGAACTGGCCGATGGCGGCACGCTTTTCCTCGACGAAATCGGGGAAATGGATCTTTCCCTGCAGTCAAAGCTGCTGCGCTTTCTCCAGACCGGTACGATTTCCCGCGTCGGCGAGGCGAACATGCGCAAGGTTGACGTCCGCGTCATCTGCGCCACCAATCGCAATCCGCTGCAGATGATTGCCGAGCGGAAATTCCGCGAAGACCTTTTTTATCGCCTTCACGTCCTCCCGATCCATCTGCCTCCGCTGCGTCAGCGCCCGACCGATATCATGGTGCTTGCCCGCCATTTCCTCGATCGTTATGCCCGCGAAGAGCATAAAGGCTTTGGCGGCTTTTCCAGCGAAGCGGCCCAGCAACTCACCGCCGCCGATTGGCCGGGCAATGTGCGTCAGCTGCAAAATCTCATTCGCCGCATCGTCGTCATGTTCGATGGCGGCGATATCGACCACATGATGCTCAGCGCCGCCGATATCGAATCCCAGGCCTTTGCTCCCGTCGAAGCCCCTGCCCCTCGCACCGAACCCCGCCGCGCCATCCTGCCCATGTGGCAGCAGGAACAAAAGATCATCGAAGACGCCATTGCCGCCTTTGCCGGCAACATCTCCATGGCCGCCGCAGCCCTTGAAATCAGCCCCTCCACCATCTACCGCAAGCGCCAGACTTGGGCAGAAATGCAAAAAGCGAGCTGATCTTTTTCTCGGTTTTGGGCCGAAGACCACCTCTCCCTCGGGTGAGGGGGCCTTCCAACCCTTTGCTTTTCTCCAATCCCAAACGTCAGGCTCCCTGTCTTTTCACCGACATCTGCTCCGCCTAAAACCGCCGGCCCAAAACCGGAGGAGATTGAGATGGACGCCAAGACCGTTGCCGCGCATTGGGAGGCCAATGCCGAAAACTGGACGCACTATTCTCGCGCCGGTCACGACAAATATCGTGATGCCCTCAACACCCCGTCCTTCCTCGGTTTCCTGCCTGATGTGGCGGGACTGAAAGGCCTCGACGTCGGCTGCGGCGAGGGCACCAATACCCGCTCGGTGGCCGCCCTTGGCGCCAAGATGATCGGCCTCGACATCGCACCAACCTTCCTCCGCCACGCCCAAGAAACCGAAACCGCCGATCCGCGCGGGATCGACTACGTGCTCGGCGACGGGCTCACCCTGCCCTTCGGCGATGCCAGCTTTGATTTTGCCACCGCCTTCATGTCGATGATGGACATGGCCGATCAACCGAGCGTCCTCCACGAGGTTTTTCGCGTAGTCAAACCCGGCGGCTTCTTCCAGTTTTCCATCCTCCACCCTTGCTTCGTGCCACCCCGCCGGCGCAATGTCCGCAACGATCTCGGCGAGCCGATTGCCGTCGAAATTGCGGATTATTTCCGCGAAACCAATGGCGACGTCGAAACCTGGATTTTTTCATCAATCCCCGCCGAGGTGCGCGCCACTTTGCGCCCCTTCACCGTCCCGCGCTTTCATCGGACGCTATCGAGTTGGGTGGCGATGATCACCTCAGCCGGCTTCACCATCGTAGCTCTAAACGAGCCCATGGCCGACGAAGCCACCGCGGCAGCGGTTCCCACCGTCGCCGATACCCGCGTCGCCCCGATCTTCCTGCATTTTCAGGTGCGCAAACCGGCCTGAGCCCGCGACTTAAGGCGTCGTCGCTTCCTTGGCCTTGATGCGATCAAGGCCGAGCCAGTGTTCGCGCAGGATCACCGCGATCCCCGAACCGATGATCACCAGCGCCCCCACCACCATGGTCACGGTCGGCACTTCGGCGAAGATGAAAAAGCCGATGAGGATGGTCAGGAGCAGTGAGACATATTCGAACGGCGCGATTACCGACATATCGGCATAGCGATAGGACGAGGTCATCAGAAGCTGCCCCAGCCCACCGAAAAATCCGGCCCCGACGAGGAGCGCCGCCTGCTCCGGCGTCGGCCAGACCCAGCCGAACGGCAAGGTCATCAGCGAAAGCACGCTGGCACTGATGAAGAAGTACGTGACAATGGCTTCGGTCCGCTCGGTGTGAACGAGATTTCGCACTGCCATCTGGGCAAAGGCCGAGACAACGGCCGCAAGGAGCGCGGCAATGGCCCCCACGGCCTCGGCATCGCCCAGAGCTTCGCCGCCGCTGAACACGGTCAGGCGAGGCCAAAGAATGATTACCACGCCGACAAGCCCAACCATCACCGCCGTCCAGCGAAACACATGCACCCGCTCATGCAGCAGGACTGCCGAGAAAATGACGATGAGCAGCGGGGTTGCATAGTTGATCGCCGTGGCTTCGGGCAGAGGCAGCCGCGTCAGCGCGAAAAAGCCAAGGCTCATCGAGGTGACACCAACCAGACCACGCAAGATATGGCCGAAAGGCCGCTTGGTCGTGAAAGCCTGATGCAGGCGGTTCTTCCAGGCGAGGTAACCGAGAACCGGAATGAGCGCGAAAAACGAGCGGAAGAAAACCATCTCGCCAGAAGGCACGGTTTCCGTCGCCTTGAGCATCGTGGTCATGATCACGAAGAAAAAGACAGAGATGACCTTGAGCGTGATCCCGCGCATGGGATTTGAAGCCGCTTGGGCGGCGACACGCGCGGAATCTTTTTTGGAAGCAGACATGGCACTCTGACCCGACCGAAGGCGGGCTTATTTGGACTGGGACTGTTCCAGCTTTTCCTTGGCGACACGCGCCGTGGCGAAGGCCTTGTGTTCCGGTCCGACGGCGCTGCCGGTCTTGACAACCTTGCCGTCCGCGTCATGGATTTCCCAGTGCCAGTTTGCATTGGGGCCGCTGCCGCCCTTGAGGCGCAGCTTGATCTGATAAGAAGATTGTTCGCTCATGGTCAGCCTTATGCAGCAGGCAGACGGCGGATGAAAGCACAAAGTGGGACGCCTTTTAGCGTCCCACCAACCAATTCGCCGTTAAGTCGATGTCAACGATAACGGAATGCTAACACCTAGACGTCGGAAACGGTCACCCGCACACGCTCGCCGCCGAACGTTATAAGGTCCCGGATATCGGCATATTCCCCTTCTGCATATGGAAAATACCATGCCTCGTCCGGCCCGTCGGCGGTCAGCGTCTTGATCGTATAAAAGTGCGCCTCGCCCTTTCCAGGCTCAGCCCGCCGCGTATCCGAGGCCTCAAGAATGCCTGGATGAACGTGGTCGAGCGGCACGAAATACTGCGTCCTGCCACCGGGCACATTCACCTCGAAGGCGCTGGCGCTGCTGGCGATTTCGGCGTCGTCGAAAAAGATATGCACGCGTCCCGAAACGGGCCTCACAGTGGCGGTCGCTGTTTCATCGGCGGTCACGGTCGCCTCCTTCGTTCAAGGGTCATCTTGTCATGTTAACGCACGAACAAAATCTCCGTTCACCCGATCTTGACTCCGCACCCGGGTGCTC
>CAJYKO010000246.1 GCA_913775215.1 uncultured Devosia sp.
CGCTGATCGAGCGATCGTCGAACGAAATTACGACCGGATCGCGTCTGCTCTCGGATGCAGCCGAACGCATTGCCAGCATGCTTGGCGACGTTCGCGAAAACAGCGAACTGATGGATGCCATTGCCAGCGGCAGCAAGGCTCAGGCCCGTGCAATCGCGGAAGCTGCCGCATCGGTGCGCCAGATGGATGAGATGACGCAGCACAATGCCGCGCTCGTCGAAGAGACCAATGCGGCGATTGAACAAACCGAGGGGCAAGCCCGCGAACTTGATTCCATAGCCGAGATTTTTCTCGTCGATGGGATTGGTGAAGACAGTGGCCGAAATCCACATCGCCGCGTCGCCTGAACCATAATTCAAAAGTCTTGGGCCGGTGCCGGAGCGACCCTTCGGCGCCGGCCTTTGTCGTAAGGTCCCCTCCGGATCGCTCCAAACGGACCTGGATCGCGAAAACTTGGGCCAAACGCTCCAGCATTCAACGTTTAGGGCCAATCCAGGCTTTGACTGGCCCACACACTTCATATAGATGCAACCCAACCCGGCCGACGGGGTACCCATGCGGGTGTGGCGGAATTGGTAGACGCACTGGATTTAGGTTCCAGCGCCGCAAGGCGTGGAGGTTCGAGTCCTCTCACCCGCACCATCTCGGTCCTGGCCTAACGAGATCAAACAATACGGGAATAACCCCCATGCAGGTTACTGAAACCCTCAATGAAGGCCTGAAGCGCAAGCTCAGCGTCACGATCCCGGCGGCGGATCTCAATTCTCGCCTCGACGCGAAGCTGGACGAACTCAAGGGCCAGGCCAACATCAAGGGCTTCCGTCCCGGCAAGGTGCCGACCGCGCACCTGAAGAAGGTTTATGGCCGTTCCGCCATGTCCGAAGTGATGACCGACGCGATCAATTCGACCGTGTCCGACACGCTCGACGAGCGCAAGGAACGCGCGGCCGCGCAACCCAAGGTCGATCTCCCACAGGACCAGAACGTCATCAACGAAGTCCTCGATGGCAAGGCAGACCTGGCGTTCGAGGTCGAATATGAAGTCCTGCCGCCCGTCTCGCTGATGGAGCTCAAGGGCCTCAAGATCAAGAAGCCGGTCGTAGAAGTCACCGACGAAGAGCTCGACGCTGAAGTGAACCGCGTGTTCGCACAGAATCGCGGCTACACCGACAAGGGCGACGGCGCCGTTGTCGAACAGGGTGATCGTCTCGGCCTCTCCTTCGTCGGGAAGATCGACGGCGTTGAATTCCCCGGCGGCAAGTCCGACCACGCTCACCTGACCGTGGGTTCGAACGAATTCATCCCCGGCTTCGAAGAACAGCTCGTTGGCCAGAAGAAGGATGAGACCCGCACGATCAAGGTGACCTTCCCCGCCGACTACGGCAACACCGAACTCGCCGGCAAGGAAGCCACGTTCGACGTCACGATCCTGCACGTCGACGGCCCGAACCAGGGCGAACTCGACGACGAATTCGCCAAGCGCCTCGGCCTTGAAGACGTCGCTGCCCTGCGCAAGACCGTCAAGGAACAGATGGAATCGGCCCTCGAATCCATGAGCCGCCAGCACGTCAAGCGCCAGATCCTGGACGCACTCGACGACGGCCACAAGTTCGACGTTCCCGAGCAGCTGGTCGAAGCCGAATTCGCCACCATCTGGCAGCGCGTCCAGCACGAAGTCGAAGGCCATGGCCGTTCCTTTGAAGACGAAGGCACGACCGAAGAAGAAGCCCGCGAGCAGTACAAGCGTATTGCAGAGCGCCGCGTTCGCCTTGGTCTCGTCGTTGCCGAGATCGGCAACCAGAACGAAGTCCAGGTGACCGACGACGAACACCAGCAGGCCCTGCTTGCCGAGATCCGTCGCTTCCCGGGACAGGAACAGCAGGTCTACGACTACTACCGCAAGAACGCTCAGGCTCTCGCGAGCCTTCGTGCGCCGGTTTTCGAAAACAAGGTTGTCGACTATATCGCCAGCCTTGCCGAACAGACCGAAACCAAGATGTCGCGTGACGAACTGGCTAAGCTTATCCAGGCCGACGAGAACGACGTCCCGGAAGAGCACCACCACTAAAAGCTGCTCCCACAATGTTTTGAGAAGGCCGTCCTTTGGGGCGGCCTTCTTGTTTTTGGGCCGGTTGAGATGCAAGGTTAAGGCGTTGTTGGGATCGGCACGCTAGGGTCTCGGCGGGATAGCGGGCGAAGGGGGCACGTTCTGGTGCAGGATCAGGTCTTGTTTTCGCTGGTCAATCCGATCATCAGCTTCCTCTTTTCAGCGACGTTTGGGATCATCTGGTTCTCTCAGCGGCGCTATCGGCATCTAGCGACACTCGCTGCCGCGTTTCTTGCCATGGGCTTTGCCTTCGTCGTCTACGAATTTGAATTGCTGACCTGGCCTGGCGAGATCAATATCCCTGCCAATGCACTCTACGTTATCACCGTTACCCTGGCGTGTTGTGCCGCTTTGCAGCGGAAAAGCGTGGATGTACCTTGGGCAATCTTTATTGCCATGATCGGCTTGGGCGCCCTGCCCTTCACCTGGTACCTCTTCATTGAGCCCTCGACGACCGCCCGCATCTTCAGCACCTCTGGAATCTTCATGGCGGTCACGGCCATGACCTTCCTAAGTCTCGTGCGGCAGAAAGACCGCTCGCTGGCCGACCGGCTGTTTGAAGGCGGCGTGGCGCTGGCTTTTGGAATCGCGTTCGTGCGCCTGACATTGGTGCTTTTGGGTTGGCTCGATATTCAAAGTCCGACCGGTTTTTCAGGATCGGAATATTGGATATCGATCCGCGCCTTTTCTCCCGTCCTCTCCTTTATCGTGGCGTTGCTCTTCATCGTGGGAATCGGTCTCGATGTCATCGGGCACCTCAAAAGTCAGGCGGATAGAGACTTTCTGACCAATCTCCTTAACCGCCGCGGCTTTGAATCCAAAGGTAACGAAGCGTTGCAGCGTGACTTTGCCAATTCGCGTCAACCCGCCGTGCTTGTTGCCGACATAGATGACTTCAAGCTGGTCAATGACAGCTTTGGGCATCAAGTGGGCGATGCTGTGATTGTTGCCGTGGCAAAGGTCATTGCGCGGCACGGCGGAGCCATGCTGGCCGGACGCATCGGAGGAGAAGAGTTTGCTCTCTACTATAATAGCGTCGATCGGGCGGAACTGCAGGACGCGGCGCGATCAATCAAGACTGCCCTGAACGAAGTGAGCATTCCTGGCCTGCCAGATGGCTATCCGATCACGCTCAGCATCGGGCTGCATCTGAGCTACAGCCACGAGAGCCTGGCCGACATGATGATGCGGGCAGACCAGGCCCTCTATCGCGCAAAGCGCGAGGGCAAGGACAAGGCCGTCCTTACCGCTGTCCAACTGCATCTTGCTGTGCGGAACGCCATTCCCCGATAGCGTTTCGAAAGCTCGACTATTGAGGCACCCCAGCCTTGCCGGGGTACCACCAAGGCATTCTGCAAAGTCAGATGCGCATCCCGCTTATTCCATGGCCATTTCAGCGAAGAACGCTTCCGGACCTTCGACTTCCTTGAGGCGCTTTCCGACGATCTGCACAAAGCGCGTTCCCACGCCGCGGATGAACGCCCGGTCATGCGACACGAGAAGACCAGTCGCGCCGTGCTCGGCAATGTCTGCCTCGAGCTGTTCCTGGCCGGGGATATCGAGATGGTTGGTGGGCTCGTCGAGAAGGTAAAAATTGGGTTGCTGCAGGCGGAGTGCGAGGAGCGCCAAGCGTGATCTCTGGCCGAGTGAAAGGGTGCGGATCGGCTTTCCCTGTCGTTCCGGTTCGAACCCAGCACCGGCGAGAAGACTGATGCTGCGCCGATCACCCTCATTGTATCGCGACAGGATAAAATCGAGTGGCGTTGTGTTGAGCGGGAGCCAATCGAGCGCCTGATCGAGATAGCCTGGCACGATCTGCGGACTGAGGCGAAGACCTTCAACGGGCTTTTGTTGCAAAGCCGCGGCGACCCTGTTGACCAGCTGCGATTTGCCGGCGCCATTGCGACCGAGGAGAACGACACGGTCGCCTTGGAAGATGTGCAGCTTTTCTATGGAAAACAGCGGGCGACCGTCTGGGGTTGCGATGGCCATGTTCTCGAAGGCGAGCATGATACGTGCTTCTGCGCCGGAATTGCCCAGCATCACCTTGCCAGTCTTTTCGCGGTGGGCCGAAACCACTTGGCTTTCAATCTTCTCGGCACGATCGCGAAGCTGCTTTGATTTGACGACGAGCAGATCGCTGCCGGAGTTGATCCCGATATTGGTGAGCTTGGCCGCCTGCTTGCGCAGTTGTGCGACTTCCTTGAGATCACGCTGACGCTGCTGCTCGGCCGCCTGATCAGCTTCGTCCAAGGCCTGCCGAGCAGCGCTATAGGACAGTGGGAAGAAATGGGACTGTTCCGGCCGAAGGAACAGGGTTCGATTGGTGGCGGAATCGAGAAACTGCCGGTCATGGCTCGCCATGATGACGATGGTCTGCCGCGGCAAGGCAGCAAGCCAGGATTCGAGTGCGGCGATGCGGCCGAGATCGAGATGGTTGGTCGGCTCGTCGAGGAGCAACAGGTCTGGCTCGGTGACCCAGCCATGCGCGATGAGACCAAGACGCTGCCAACCGCCGCTCAGTTCACGTAACGGCTTGCTCACCAGATCAAGCGGAAAGCCAAGGGAATCCAGCGCGACGTCGGCGCGCCAACCGTCAGTTTCGCGATCGGACGATGGTAGGGCACCTTCGACAAAATCGCGCAGCGGCACATCGAGCGCGGCTTGAGGAACATCCTGGGCGACATAACCGACTGTCAGCCCGCGAGAGCGAGAAAGTTCGCCCTCGCTGAGTTCGGCAAGGCCGACTATGGCTTTCAGAAGCGTGGATTTGCCACGGCCATTTGCGGCGACCAGGCCAACACGGTCGCCATCTGTCAGCGACAGCGTCAGATTGCCAAAAAGGACTTGATTGGAACGAAGACCGGCATTGCGGAGGCTGAGAGTTGCCATTTTAAAAGTCTTTCCGGGAGCGCAGCGACAAAGGCGCGCGATAATCCATCAATGGGTATTCCGACCGATGTCGGCATACCGTGACGGGCAACCAGAAGGATCAATGACTTTGAAAAAGCGTGGGAACCGTCCTGGTCAGCCCTGCAGTGAGAACCACAGGGCCTGAACGGGGCCACGCTGGCGATGATGATAAAAAACAGTCATGCATCCCTCCCCGTTTCGATTGGACGATAAAGACCTAATTGAAGGCCAAGCCAAAGGCAAGAGCTCAGGCGAGATAGAAAAACAGACTCGCCAGGAGCATTGCGCCGAGGCGCGGGACGCGGAACTGTGCCAGCCGGTACGCAATACTTGGGGATCCGGCTTTCGGCACAATGCCAGCAGATGAACCGAAATGGGGCGCTGGATACGCAGTACTGGTCCCATTTCGGGTTCGCATACGGCAACTCCATACAAAAACCGTATGAGCCAAGAATTATCAGGGCGCACTTAAGAAAGTGCTTTCAAGATGCAAACGAGGGGTAAAAACCAGCGCGCAACTTGGCCCGATTTTGAACGGATCAAATGAAAAAGCCCGGATGACCGGGCTTTCTGCGCCTATCGGAGCTGTTGAATATCCTTGATCCGATCGCGGCAATAATCGAATTTGATGAGATAAGTCGCCCCGCCGCGACTGGCCTTCACCTGCACCACGCCACTGTCGGGTACGTTGAGGTAGATATTGGTATAGCCGCGTGCGGCAATCGCTTCTCGGATCTGGCGGTCCGTGTAGCACATGGGCATGCGCGGCTTGAAATCCTCGGCTTGATCGCCAAAGTGAATGCCAAAGCCAAAACTTTGTGCCGAAACCGGCGCCGCACACAGCAGACCCAGCAAGGCTGCGGACAGGATCAAACGCTTGGCCATTTTGGTCACTCCTAGCTGCGGGCGAATGCGCGCTCGCGACACAATATTAGAGCTATGCTGAACCAAGGAGAAGTTCCTTGTTCATTTTTCGTTCATGTTGACCTATATCAGAAATGGGGTTGGCTGTGGAATTAGGACGCCACGCCAGACCCGCATGAATCCTTGGGATATGATGGAATTTCGAGGCCCGATTCGGGCTTAGCGATGGAAAGTGCATGTCAGAGCCTATCGATCTCTTCGGCGGCCCCGCTTCCGCTGAAAACAGCGCCCCTGCCCCCACCAAGTCTGCGGCCAAGGCCGCGCCAGTGGTCGGCGACAGCTATGGCGCGTCCGACATCGAGGTGCTCGAAGGGCTGGAGCCTGTTCGACGCCGGCCGGGCATGTATATCGGAGGGACGGACTCCAATGCCTATCATCACCTCTTTGCCGAGGTGATCGACAACTGCATGGACGAGGCCATTGCCGGCCATGCGACGCGGATCGAGGTGCATCTCGGCGCAGACGGCTATCTGACCGTTGGCGACAATGGGCGCGGCATTCCGGTCGAGAAGCATCCGAAATTTCCAGGACGGTCGACGCTCGAGATCGTGCACACAATTCTGCATGCCGGTGGCAAGTTCGACTCCAAGGCCTATGAGACCTCGGGCGGCCTTCATGGCGTGGGCGTCTCTGTAGTCAACGCGCTTTCGGACGACATGGTCGTCGAGGTGGCACGCGACCAACAGCTCCATCGCATCATCTTCTCGCGCGGCAAGGTCGTGCAGGACGTTGTCAATGTCGGGCGTGTGCAGAACCGCCGTGGAACAGTAACGCGATTTCATCCGGACCCTGAGATTTTTGGGGCAACGGCGCATTTCTCGCCGGGCCGCATTTTCAGGATGACGCGGGCCAAGGCTTATCTTTTCGGCGGCGTGGAGCTCCGCTGGAGCTGCGACGAAAGCCTCGCCAGTGATGATGTGCCCGCCAAGGCGGTGTTCCATTATCCCGACGGGCTCAAGGACTTCATGTCCGCGCGCATCGAGGGCGAAACGCGCATCGTCGACG
>CAJYKO010000247.1 GCA_913775215.1 uncultured Devosia sp.
TCATTTACGAGACAGCTTACGACGGCCAGCTCGCGCTGATGCTAGATGCACGGCTCCCGCTCCGAACATGAATGAATGTCTGAAGTTGGGAAGCGACGAAAATAGCGCGAATGACCGTTTCTGGGTCACTGGGGCAGAAGGGGAGGGAGGGCGGCCGCTCTCGACCAGTTCAAGTCATTCCGCGCTCGACGCGTAAATGTCCGGTCACGCCGGAACCGGTCATAGCGCGCATTCAAGCTGCCGGACAGGCGTGCACCCCAATCATTGCCTTTCTCGACCGGATTGCCGGGGACGTTTCGTTGCCGCTGACGGTCCGCGTCCACTACGCACTCAATGCGCTCGAACCTGAGCCATTCCGGGGCTGCCTGCGTGGGCGGAGGAGAAGGTCGGCTCGGTCATTGTCCCGCTGCTTCGCAGGCATGGTGTCGAAGTCGGCTGAGGGGCAGGATCACCCAGCCCGACGGCGCAGGAGATAGACGCTCAGCGCGCTGGCGGCGGTGACCACAAGCTCGGCCTCCTCGAATTGCGGTTGGCGCCCTTCAAGGATGTGGCGCCCCTGCTGCGACGTGAACCCCCAGAGCTTCTCGACCGCCTGATCGAGCGGCGCCGGCAGGTTCAGCCGCCTAATGGCCGGCCCGAGCGTGTCCGTCGTCCCGCCCACCTCGCGCGCGACGCATTCCAGCGCCGCCATGGCGTGCTGGATCGCGCCGGTGACATCGGCATGGGGGCGGCGCGAGATATCGCGCAAGGCTTCATGGACCTCGTTCGCGGCCGTCGGCGCGCCGTGCTGCCGCATCACCTCGGTCGCATGTCCGGTGGCGAGCGCGAAGGCCTCCGATCCGCGCGCGATCAACGTCCCCTGCTTCATCTCCCAGCCCACACCCCGCTCGCGGAAAAGCTGGTTGAGCTGCGCTTCGAAGCGGGCCTGCTGCGTGCCGGTAAAGTCGCGCGTGCCGATTTCGGCGTAGAGGCGTTCGGCAAAATCATACACGCTATACCATGGCGCTTCGTCGATAAGCCCCGACACCTCGCGCTCGACATTGCTCGCTGACCAGTTGTTCTGGTCGGGCCGCCGCAGCAGGACCTGGCACAGAATGTCGCGCATCACGCCGGGGCTAAGGTCAGCACCGTATCCCGCCATCAGGATTCCGTCGCGGACCGAAGTCGGCGCGTCTTCGCGGATCGTGATTTCGGCTTCTGGAGCCTGGTAGCCGAAGCGATCGGAGAAGGAGGAGCCGGAACCGTTCATGCGGCGACATTACCAGATTCGTCCGCGAACTCCCGGCCTATTTGGCGGCGGCTGGTTCGTCCTCGGGCCAAGCAAGGCTGGGCGTCGCCATGATCCGGCCGCCCATGCGGAACTTATTCATTGTAGGCAGCAGCGCGCGGGCCAGCTTGCGATCGGGCGGAAGCAGCCCAACGGGGCTTACATAGACGTCGCTGCGGTGGATCATGAGGCCGCGCAGCGGCAGCCATCCCGGCTCGCCGAGATTGCCGATCAAGCCGCGGCGTAGCGCGTTTGTCACGATATCGACCAACTCCAGCCCGGGCTCCGGTTCGCTCGAGAAGCGAAAGCTCTCGCCATACATCTTCTGCAGGTCGATGCCGGCGCCCCGGCTACGATCGGCGGGCGGCGCAACGTCGCGGAGATATTCCGGGAGATCGTCAAAGATGAAGCGACGAAAATGGCGGTAATCGCCGCCGGGGAGCATCGCGCCCGGTTTCACCAGCGACATCGCCTGCAGCCAGATCACCAGCGTTTTGGACCACCAGTCCTCCCAGTTGGTGACGGCACCAGGATTCTTGGCGTCGATGACCCAGTGGAATTCGCCGAGTTCCTTCGGGAAGCGCTGGCAGTGGTAGACGATCATGTCCTGCATGACGTTGTAGAGGAGGTCGATCGTCACAGCGCCCTGAACATAGAGCTGGTCGGAAAACCGGGCCATGCGCGCCTGCAGCGCGGCGACGCTATCTCGCAGTTCTTGGGTATGGCCATCGGTGAGGTTGGCAGCGAGGCCCGCGCCGCGTCTCTCGCGGTGCTTGGCGATGTCCTCCGGGCTGTGGTCGGCGAGGTCGATCATCGAGGCGCAGAACAGGGCGCCGCTGATGCGCAGGAGCTCGATCACCGCAGCAACCTGGCGCTCGTCGAGCAGGCTACCTTTCACCTCGCCCTTTCGCGTGGGCAGGTTCGAGCGGAGCCGCCCATATTTCTTGAACAGCTTGGGCAGGCGGTGTGACGGCATGATGAGCGCGCCGAGCGTCGAGACCGCCGGCGCGTCGGCCCCCACCCCAGTAAACGTCCCTGACTCATCGATGAAGATATGCACAAGGCCCTCCTTGTTGAGGACAATAAGCCGGTTCGCGCGCCGGCGCGATCACGACTACCAGGACCAGCTTGCCACCCGCGGGCAAATCCGCGCGGTAGGCTCGGTCACCGCGCAGCGGAAAACTCACTTTACGCGGCCGCTTGCCGGCGCGCCCAACCCATCAACTTCATGAAACGCGGATCGGTTTCCAACGCCGCGTCGCTCTCCGCGAGACTCCACAACATGGATAGAAGCGAACTCGGGACTCCGTCTTCGGCCACAACGGCGTCAAGAAGGGTCAGCACGGCGCCCGGCGCGGTTTCATAGAACGCCTTCGCATCTTCGTCGCGACCGAGGTAGCTTTCGATCTCCCACGTATCGAGGGGCCCCAGGGCCGGCGCTATGGCATCGGCGGCCTCGGGAAAAGCCCCTGCCGTATGGAGCGCCAACCTCACAAGATGCAGACTGGCGCCGGCCGAACGGCTGGCGGGATCTAGCGGCCATATCTGTTTGAAGAGCGGTCCAATCCGCTCCCGCCAAAGATCCGCAGCGCTACCGTCCATCTTCTCGATCGCTTCGGAGAGCCAATATGCGGCACTGCTGCGAACCTCTTCTGCTGATCGGGCCAACGCGCGCCTGACCTCGACGCTGGTGATCTCGGGAACGGGCGCGGTTGCCACCTGAGCCCATAGCAGCGGTGCGACCATCCACTGGGCGACGGAATCGATCGAGCGATCGAGCTCCGAATGGCTGCCGGCTTCGAGCAGACCAGCCTTCACGGCTGCATAAAGATCAGGTTGAGGAATCTGTCCGCGCAGCAATACGGACCAAGCCGCCGGCGCATATGGGGACGTCCAAATCGTCAAAGGGAGCAACCATTGTGTCGTCCACGCCTCATGTTCACTGAACAGAGCCCTCACGCCGTCCATCGCGGCGGCCGTTCCAAGGAAACCCAGCTCACCCTCGGCAGAGACTAGGCGCTCAAGCCGCGCCAGGATCGCAAGCTGGTCATCGGCTGCTTCGCCCTCCCGCACCCTTTCATATTCTTCGAGCAGCAGCGTTCCAATTTTACCCTCTGCGCTGTTCAGCATGCTAAAGACGACGTCCCGTCGCGACTGATCCTCGACCGGTCCCGCATGATTCTTGACTGCGGCAAACAGCCGATCCCAGACCGAAAGAAGTGGTACCGTCGAAATCGAAAGAGTGTCGCGCTTCCGGAGGAGCCAATCCGCGACCGCGGTATACGGCTCGAACTGAAAATCAGGCTGGCTGATCGCGTCCAGCGCGAGTTGCTGGATGTCTTCTCTCTGTGTTGCGGTGATGGACCAAAAAAACGACTGCCATGCGCCGGCGCGATTGCTGCTCGTCGGATCGTCCGCGAGGAGAGCGGACAAGGCACTCTGAGGCTCGGCATCGCAGTACAGTCGCCATAGATCGCCTTGTGCAAACGGATCGCGACCGACGACCTCTTCGACCCGACCAAGAACCTCTTCGACCGGCGTGTCGGCGAGCAAACCTAGGTCTCCTTGGTGACCCACTGTCCGGACTCCGGACGACCAGACCCGGAAATCGTCCTCCTCGCCATCGGACTTCCAAGCAGGATGCTCGCCTCGGAGTTGCGCCAATGCGTCTGCCGCAAGCGGCGACAGACCAACACCCGTACCCTCGATCCGGGCGAGGCGGATGAACACGGCATTGTCTCGCACCGATGCGATCTGGTCAGGATCGCCGTCAGCTATCAGGAGCTCGCGTGGCAAGCCGGCGCAGATACGTTCCTCCACCCTCGCCCGATCCGCGGCGAAAACGCTGGGCCACCGATGGACGAAAAGCTGCATGGTTTCGCGCCGGGCATCGCTGAGCCAGAAGTCTTCGTCCGACAATGTCAGCAGATGTTCGGCAACGTCCGACGTCGAGAAGAATGGCTGTCTCAAAGCGTGAAGCCCCATTCGTCGGAGCAGAAGATACGACGATGCCAGCCACTCAGTTGCCAGTGCTTTTGCTGTAACCGGTCGAACAGCGGCCTCCGTATCCCAAAGGTCGATCACTGCACGAACGATCGAATAAAAGCCGTCGGGGTGCTGGTCCTGGAAATGGCGTGAAACCGATTTGACGTCGCTGCTCGCCGCGTAAAGGGTGTCCGTATCTGCCGCCTCTTCGAGCGCATCCTCCAGCTCACGCATGAGCGCGCGGATCAGGCTCGAGCGGCCATCATCGGGCCAGTGCGCAACCAACTCCTCGATCTTGTCAAGCGATCCGGGGCCCCAGTCGATCCGCAGGACGTGTCGCAAAGCCAGAGTTTCAGGGGTAGGTTCGTCCTTCAAGCCTGGCCATTGAAAGACGTGACCGATCCCGATCTGTGGCCGGAGGCACGACAGAACGTCGCGCTTCGTACTTAGAGAGAAATCGCCCTCACTGATGGCCGCCTTCGCCCGAAACCAGCGAAGACCCACATCACTGTTGGAGGCATAGCGCCGCGTCGCAACCCGAACGATCAGCTGCCAGGCGCGAAGGAGCACCGGATGCAGATCGACCGACTTTCGATTTCGCCAGCCCAAGATCCGTTCGATGGCGCCCAGGGTCTCTGGCGAGAGGGGAAGATTCTCGGCCGTCGCAGCCGGCATGTTACGATCGTTCAATCGCGCAACGATCCAACGGTACGGCGAGATGGCGTTCGTTCGAAAGACGTCTGCCTTAACGAGCGGCGCTGCCCATTTCGGATCCGGGTTAATCTCGCCAAGGAGCTCTCCTGCATCGCCGCCGCTCAGCAGCCAGCGGAGCCGCTGCCAATCACCATCGCTGACCTCGTCCGGATCCTGCCCCAGTATCCGGCTGGCTTGCCCCCGGCGCCATCCGGTTGGATCTGCCGCGAACCCGGCCCACGTCGATATCGTCTCGTAGAGCGTGTCGTGATCTTTGGAACCGCGAGAGTCGTACGTGATCGCCGTCGCGCCCTTGGCCTCCCAGATCGCGGCAATCCGTTCCCTGGATGGACCGTCTGGCGCCGAGGGAACAAACGCGAAGATTTCGCGGATATCGGGGTAACGCTCCCTGTCCGCCGTGAGCACCTCAAGGATGTAGCGCATCGGCGGATCGTCGGCCCCATAGCCAAGGATCACGATGGTCGTCGCGCGTGCCAGGTCATAGACATATCGCGCCGCCCAGCCGGACCGGAGATAGGCTTCACCAAATTCAGCACTGTTCAGTACCAAAGAGGTGCGCGAGAGGTCCAGATCGCCATCGGCAATTCGGCCATGCAGATGAAGGACGCCGGTAAAGTCAGTGCCAAGCGGGGGAGGCAGATCGGCGCATGCCCGGCTCGCCACTTCCGCAGGACCAGCCCTTTCGAAAAGGGTGTCGAAGTTGGTCGTGACGATGCGTTGCCGCATCTCGGCATCGCGCGAGAGGGTCCAGACGTCCTGATGGGCCGGAAAGGGACCAAGCGGCGGCTGCAAGCTTTTCTCGATCGTCGTCATCAGCAGCCCCTCGGCTCGGATCCGAGAGGCGGTGTCGGTGCCCCGTAGACGTTTGGAAAGAGCAAACAGAGCGCGATCAAGTGCCGCAGGCCCCTTCTCCTCGCCGTCCTTGTCGAGGCCCATCGCATCTTCTTCGGCAGCGTATCCTTCCCAGCTCTCACCAAGATCAGCGTAGATGTCCGTGGTGAGCTTGTAGAATGATGGAAGGCCGTACCGCTGCGAAATGCCAGCGCCGCATAGGAATATAACTTCGCCCCTCTCTTGGAGGGCAATCAATCGATCCGGAATATCGGCAGTATCATCGGACAAGCGCATTGAGCGTAAATCTCCCGATGCCCCTGCGGTGGCAAGGCAAACTTGACCCGGGCTCACCGTCGTTGCTCGCTCATTGCGTGGACCTTTCGTGGATCACGACGACTGGTTGCATGGTCAATGTGGTGGTTGGGAGAGCGTCGTGCGGCACGCCACCGACCGCTTCTGGAAATTGCCGTCATTTGTCGAGCACGTGGTCAACGGCAGAAATGTCCCAATTCTCGCCATTTCCGGTCATTCTGTGAATCGGCTCGCCACCCCGAAACCGGCCGATCCGCTAACCGTCAGCAGTCCCGTTTCTTCATGTTCAACAGACCGTTTTGGAAAAACGCAATCGGGAACAGATTTCGGGAAGACCGGCCCGCCGGGCAATTGAGGAAGACGGGAGTTGCCTAAGCCGTTCCGTTCGACCTTCGTTTTCGGGAGGGCGGGTCTTAGCCATAAGGATCATATGACCAACCACCTTCACATCATCACCGGCGGGCCCGGACCGGGCAGAATGAGTTTGATCGACGCGCTAGCAGCTGAGGGTTTGAACGAATTGTCCTTGTTTCTTTTCCTCTTTCCTCAGAGGGGCGGCTTCCCCGTTCTTCGTTTCGAAAGCCCAACCGGCGGCGGATGCGCCGGGTAACGGACTTGTCTTCGAGGTCCGGACGTGTGTGGCAGCGCTGTCGATGCGCAGAGCGATCGCGCCACGCGAATGCGGCGGTGCCGGTAGGGCAAGAGTGCGGCCCGCCTGCGAACTCGGCCGTAGTGACCACAATGATGCTGGTCAGCGACGGATCTGGGACCGGTGCGCTGAGCACCGGCCCCACAACCGATCAGTCTTTCCAGATGCGCCCAGTGGCGCAGTTGACGAGTAAGCGGCTGCTGTCGAGCTGCATCTTCACGCCGGGACGCAGCGGGGTGGCCTGCTTGATGGTGCACCTGGCATCGAAGGGCAGTGGCAGGACATCGAACGGCGTGAGGCCGAGCAACGTCTGCGCGTCCTCTGCGTCGAAATCCTCTTCATACCATTCGAGGAACTCGCCGCGTTTGACGATCCGGCCAGGGGCCGAAATCTCAGCCTCGATGCAACCGTCGCGCCAGTACAGGGTGGCATAGACCGGCCCCAGCGGGGTGTCGAATAGCACGACCGTGTCATAGTCGATCGCCAGACGAGCAAGTACCTCCGCCTGACCCTCTGGCGCGTAGCGCACGACAGCAGCGGCGAAGGAGTCGATCTCACCGTCTGCGCCAAGTGCGCGCACGACGTCGCGCGCTTCGCGGCGACCGACGATCTCGTGGGTGGCGCCCTGGTTTGGATACACGCCCTCGAAGGGAGCGGGCATGAAGTTTCGCACCACGCCGGGACGGAATGCATCGTCGATGGCGTCATAGTGGACGTAGAAGCCGAAGTGCTTGTCGGTGTGTTGCCGGTGAAGGTCGATGGCGATCGCGTGCAGCGCGACGCCAACCGCATCGCTCGAGATCTTGCTCTCGGCGATGTGGCGCACTGCGCGAGCTTGTTCTGCTATGTCCTGCCGACGGTGCCACATGGCTCTCATGTCGTTAGCGATCGACAAGGCCAGGAATTTGATGTCCTCTGGCATGGCGGCGGCGAAGCAGGCCGCACCGGTGCTGTTGACCTCACGTTGCAATACCACGCCGCCAGCGTCGTGAAAGGGCGGGAACGCGAGCAGATTTACGGGACCGTAATCCGAGATGTTGCTGGGCGAGGGCAGACCGATACATTGCCACGGCCGACCTTGAACCCATTTGCTGATGAATTCACGTAGCAACTCGAGGTTACGGCCATAGGCATCGTACCGGACGGTCTCCATCGGAGACAGACCCGGCTTGCCCGTCTGGATCACCCAGACTTCCGCTCCGATCTCGACCGAACTCGGTTCGTACGGCCGGACGACGGTGCCGAGAGGAAGGCTGAATGGCCTGCCGTCTCCGTAAATGGCGAATAGCAGAAGGGCGCCGAGCTCCCTGATTGCGTCTTCGTCCAGAGTGTCGATTGTATCGACGCCATCATTACTCCCGCTGCATCGTAGATCAACCATGATCGCGGATGCCAAGACAGTGGCGAGCAATGTTCCGTTTTCCAGTTCAACCGAGCGCAAGGCAGCATCGAACTTATCGACCAGCGTGGCTTCAAGCAGGTCAGTTGCGAACGTCTTCATTCTAAATACTCCTTTTTTTCCTTTCTCTGGCTTTCGCCAATCTTCTTCAGAGTCGATCGATTGCAGGTCGACTTTGAGGAAGGAAAAAAGAGGAGAAGGGGTGACGCTCGCCCAGGACGCTGTCAGGGCTGATGAGCGGCCTGATGGCCGCGACATGCTCTATGGCTGGTCGGTGGATGCATCGGTCTGGCCGACATAGAAATGTCGGCTATTGCGCTTGATGAGGACACCGCGCTCCTCAAGTTTCTGAAAGTGCCAGGCGATGCTGCCGGCACGCGCGCCGGTCTTGCCGCCGCCTGAGGCGCTGCCGACCAGCGACCGCGCGGGCAGGGGCTGCTCGGCATGCATGGCCTTGAGCGTCTTCATGACGCGGTCGGCCGCGACGCGCTGACCATCGGCAAGGTCAGGATAGGTCACGCCCATGACCTGCATCACGAGGTCGGTGCCCGGCGTGTAGTCCTGCTCGACACGTCGGGATCGGTTAGCGCGAGACGGTGCAGTGCGTGAAGTCTTCGGCTTGGCTCCGGACTTCGGCTTGGCCTGAGACTGCGGCGGCGTCGGTTCGCCAGCACCAGTGCCCTCGTCATCGGTGGGGGCAGGGAGGCTCACCTCGCGGAATGCCCCCTGAGCGTCGCGGATGAGGTAGCGTGGTTCGCGGCAGACCCCGAGCAAGTTGGCCTTTGCGGCATAGATGACGAGGAAGTCCTTACGCTCGATATCGGGGAAGAGGTCGCGAAGCTCCTCCTCCTCGTAATAGATGCGGCCCTTCTCGCGCCACTCCTGAAGGAGGCGCACCTCGACCGCCATGCGCGGTGCCGTCGTCCACATGGCAACACCGCGCAGACGGGAGGCGGCGCTCCCCCACGGATCCTTCTTGGGGACGAAAGCGGCCTTCGGGACATGGCCGATGATCGTGAAGAAGACGCTGAGTGCTTCGCATAGCCGTCCGAGATAGAAGAAGAAGTTGGTGGTGGCCTCGCCCTCCATGCCGTCGAACCCGGCCATGCTGGTGGCGGAGTCCATGACGACGCCGACGATCCGGTCCTCCGGATCGTCGTGCCGCGCGTTCCACTCGGTGATGTAGCGGCGAACCTCGGCCATGACCTCGGAGGGTCGCCAGACGCGGTCGTCGCCGAAGCGCAGCAGGCTGGCGTTGGGGTGGCCGAACTCGTGCTCGGTCATGCTGAGGAACGGCATGACGTGCAGGCGCGAGCAGGTCTCGTGCGCGACGGCCGCACTCTGGTGCATCGTGTTTTGCACGATGTCGCGCAGACGGCCGACGATCTGCGGCCGGGCGTCCTCGGCGGTGAGGATTAGGACATGGCCGGTGCCGTTGATCTTGCCGCCCAGCCAGGTGGGGGCCCGGTGCTCCGGGCGGCTCGCTATCATCGCAGCCATCCAGAGCAGAAGCTGAGTCTTGCCGGTCGAGCCCGCGCCAAACCAGACGGCTGCGCCCTGGGCCGCCAGCCAGCCGTCGATCCGGAAGGGGATCGTCGGGGTCGCGTCCTCAAAATGGTGGCTGGCCAGCCATTTGTCGGTCTCGGGCGGGGAGTCCCAGCGCCTCGTCGGCGCAGCATGCGCCGACGCGGGTCGGCGATCCGAATGCTTCGGATCGCTTGGTGTGGCATTCGATTTGGACATGCTGGCCAATCCCGGTTGCGGGTCGTGCTCATGATGAGCGCGACGGGAATTCAGCATTCAGCGTACAAAGCCTTTATAAATGTTTATGGGCCATGGGCGGCTGAATGTATCAGCCGCCCTGGTCCCAGTGCGCGCGCTGAAAAAATTGAGGCGATGGTTAACGCGGGCGCTGTGCCTTTTGCGCGATCGTCAGGGTGACGGGATCAACTCTTCGACCTTGGCGGCTTCGAGCGCGAAGGCCTGTCTCAGGACCTCTGTGCCGTAGCGTACCCAGTCGGCGGCATAGGGGCGGTGAGAAAGGTGTTCGGAGACGAAGCTGGTCAGCCGCTGCGTCGCTTCCAGCGTCGACACGCTTCCGCCCAGCAGATGCCGCCAGCGCATGAGGAGCATCAGGGTCGAGAGGACATCTCCCTCCGCCACGGCCT
>CAJYKO010000248.1 GCA_913775215.1 uncultured Devosia sp.
CTCGACCGCACCCGAAGCGGTCTCCGCAAAGGTCAAGGAAGTGCGCGCCGATATCGGCATCGCGCTCGATGGCGATGCTGATCGCGTCATCATCATCGATGAAAAGGGCAATGTCGTCGACGGCGACAAGTTCATGGCTGTCATCGCCCAGAGCTGGCTGCAGCGCGAATTGCTGATGGGCGGCGGCATTGTCGCCACCATCATGAGCAATCTTGGCCTTGAACGCTATCTGACCGGGCTCGGCCTGTCGCTGGAACGCACCCAGGTCGGCGATCGCTACGTGCTCGAAGCTATGCGCTCCAAGGGGTTCAATGTCGGCGGCGAACAGTCCGGCCACATCATTCTGTCCGATTTCACGACGACCGGCGACGGGCTCATTGCGGCGCTGCAACTGATGGCCGTCCTAAAGGAACTCGACCAGCCAATTTCGGAAATCTGCCACCGTTTCGAAAAGGTGCCGCAGCTTCTGCGCAATGTCCGCTTCAAATCCGGAAAGCCGCTCGACGACAAGCACGTCAAGCAGGCAATATCGGATGGTCAATCGGCCCTCGGGGCGGGTGGGCGTCTCGTGGTCCGTCCTTCGGGGACCGAACCGGTCATCCGCGTCATGGGCGAGGCAGATGATGCCGATCTCGTAGCGAGTGTCGTTGGCCAGGTGGAAGCCGCCATTCTTCAGATCGCAAAGGGCGCCTAAGGAGGCGCCCTGATAGGGTTAAGCACTAGGGTTAAAAGGGGCTTAGGGTTAAGCGCGCTTTAAGAAGTTTGTCCCATATTCGCCATAACCGACCCAGCGTCGTGGCAACTCAAGGACTGAACTCATGCGCAAGCTCATTGCTGCATTCCTGCTGACCGGTTCAGCAGTCGCAGGCCCGGCAATTGCCGCGGACCTCGTACCCTATTATCCGCCTGTGATCGAAGTCCCTGATGTGGACTATGGCGTGTCGGGCGGCCTCTACCTTCGCGGCAGCGTTGCCGGTGGCGCTTGGTGGGCCAAGGACGCGCAGTACTGCAACTGCGCGGTTACGACCTTTGACAAGATGGGCTATGGTTACAGCGTCGGCGCCGGCTTCGGCTACGACAGCGGCCACGGCGTCCGTGCCGATATCACCCTCGACTATCTGAGCTATGGTGGTCTCAAGGCTTCCAACGGCTACGAAGTGAATCTTCGTTCGGGCCTGGCTCTTGCCAACCTCTACTATGATTTTAACCTATCAGGTGCAGGCTATGGCGCCGGCGGATTTGGCGCCTATGTCGGTGCCGGCCTCGGTGTAGCCAAGAACTATACCGAAGTTTCGAACGGTGCCTGGGGTCATTCGTTTGAAGGCGCTGCTGCTGTCATGGCTGGCGTAAGCTATGACTTCGGTTCCTATGTTGCCGACGTCGGCTACCGCGGCATCTACATGAACAAGGCCATGAGCCAGCCGCAAAACCTGGCAAACGCCTACATCATCAACGACAACTTCATCAACGAAATCCGCACCTCGCTGCGCTATCGCTTCTGAAGTTTTCCGTCCAAGACCAAAATCATTCAGTCGGCGCCCTTGTGGCGCCGATTTGCTTTGATAGGTCAGCGCGGTCATGATGGCTGAAAAGGACGGAGGAAAAGCGTGAAGGTTCTCATTATCGGTGCTGCCGGCATGATCGGCCGCAAGCTGACATCGGCTCTTGTCGCATCCGGCCATATCGGTTCACGCGAAATTTCCGCACTGACGCTTGCTGACGTCATCGCACCGCAGCCGCCTCAAACCGATATTCCCGCGCGCCTCCACGCCGTCGATCTCTCGGCATCCGAGACCGCCGCAACGCTGATCGCCGAACGCCCGGATGTCATCTTCCATCTCGCCGCCATCGTCTCGGGCGAGGCGGAGGCTGATTTCGAAAAGGGCTATCGCATCAATCTCGATGGCACCCAGCATCTGCTCGAAGCCATCCGGCGCGAAGGCATGAACCAGCCTTACAGGCCCCGCCTCGTTTTCACCTCGTCCATCGCCGTCTTCGGCGAGCCGCTGCCGCGTGATATTCCCGACGAATTCCCGCTGACCCCGCTGACGAGCTACGGCACCCAGAAAGCCATCGGCGAATTGCTGCTCGCCGACCATTCCCGCCGCGGCTTCGTCGACGGCATCGGCATTCGCCTCCCCACCATTGTTGTCCGCCCCGGCAAGCCCAATAAGGCAGCCTCCGGCTTTTTCTCCGGCATTCTCCGCGAGCCCCTGTCGGGGCAGGAGGCGGTGCTCCCCGTCGATCCCTCGGTGCGTCACTGGTTCGCCAGCCCCCGCGCCGCCGTCGGTTTTTTGCTGCATGCAGCAAATCTCGACACATCTGGCCTCGGCCAACGCCGCAGCCTCACCATGCCGGGCCTAGCCGCCACCGTCGCCGAAGAGATCGAGGCGCTGCGCCGTATCGCTGGCGAAAAGGCCGTCGCCCTCATTCGCCAGGTACCCGATCCCACCATCGCCGCCATCGTCGCGGGCTGGCCCCAGGGCTTTGTTGCCAAGCGCGCCGAAAGCCTTGGTTTTAGGGCCGATGCCGATTTCGATACCATCATCCGCGCCCATATCGAGGATGAACTCGGTGGCCGGATCGGCTGAGATTGCCAGTGCTTTCAACCGAGCCCTATAACCCGCCCATGACCGCGCTCACCCTGATTCCCGATTTCGACCTCACCGCACACAATACGCTGGCGCTCGCCGCGCGCTCGCGCTTCGGGGTCAGGATCGAACGGGCCGAAGATTTTCCCGCGCTCTATGCCCTCGCGGCCGAACGGAAGCTGCCGCTGCGCATCCTCGGCGGCGGAAGCAATGTCGTGCTTTCCCGCGATTTCGACGGCATCACCGCGCTTGTCAACATGACGGGCGGCGGGATCGTTGATAACGGACCCGATTTCACCCTAGTCGAAGCGGCAGCCGGCGAAACCTGGCATGACTTCGTCACCTTCACCATCGACAAGGGACACGGCGGCATCGAAAACCTCGCCGGCATTCCCGGTACGGTCGGCGCCGCGCCGGTCCAGAATATCGGAGCCTATGGCGCCGAAGTCTCCGACGTGTTCGAGAGCCTTCTCGCCTATGACACGACGACTGGCACCACCCGCACCTTCACTGGCCCCGAGTGCAAATTCGCCTATCGCGACAGCGTCTTCAAGCATGAGCCGGGCCGCTATGTCGTCCTCTCGCTGCGCCTTCGCCTTAAGCGCGATTGGCAACCCAATCTCAAATTTGCGGGCCTCTCCGAACTCGAAGGCACCCCCGACCTGACCCCACGCCAGGTCATGGATCGCGTCGTTGCCCTGAGAAATTCAAAACTGCCCGATTGGCGCGTCACGCCCAATGCCGGCTCGTTCTTCC
>CAJYKO010000249.1 GCA_913775215.1 uncultured Devosia sp.
TGAGATTTCCCGCCTCACACGATATCGTCATCGTCGCCGGCATGCGTCCACTTGGGCGGGCCGGAATCAGCTGCTCAGAGTTAAAGGTGACGCTCAAACCTTCGCCGGCTGCCGTGCCATTGCGAAACACGCCGTCATAGCAGGCAAGACGCTCCCCGTCGGTGGGAATAGCAGCGCATTGGGCGCCCGATTGCCCGAGGGCCGGTCCACCCAAAGCGACCGAACCCAAAATCGCCAGCGTCGCCCACCGCATCACCTGCACCAGCAGTCCTCCCAGTCTTCTTGTCTTTGCTCTGCCCAACATATTGGAGCAAGCCCAGGAAAAGGGAATGGGGTCAGGCAAAAGTGTGGCGCGTCACGTCGCCGCCTGCGCGAGCGTCAACCGGGCCACGGGCACGCGATAGGGCGCGCAGGAGACATAGTCGACACCGAGCCCGGCAAAGTATTTGAGCGAGACGGGATCACCCGCATGCTCGCCACAAATCCCGATCTTGAGGCGCGGATTGGCCGCCCTTCCCCGCTCGATGGCGATGGAGATCATCTCGCCCACGCCCTTTTCGTCGATGGTCACGAATGGATCGCGCTCATAGATGCCCTTGCGCTGATAGACCGCGAGGAAAGTCGGCGCATCATCGCGCGAAATCCCGAAGGTCGTCTGCGTCAAGTCATTGGTGCCAAAGGAAATGAAGTCGACCATATTGGCAATATCGCCCGTACGAAGGCAGGCGCGCGGCAATTCGATCATGGTCCCGAACGAGAATTTGACCTGCTCGGACTTCAACAGCCCCGAATTGGCGATGATCGCCATGGTCCGCTCGCGCACCCAGGCGACCTCCGAAGCGGTCGAGACGAAGGGCACCATGACTTCGACCGGAATAGGCTTGTTGAGCCGTTCGCTGGCCTCCCGCGCGCCGGCAATCACGGCCTGCATCTGCATCTGCAAGATTTCGGGGTAAGTGATCGCGAGCCGCACGCCGCGATGGCCAAGCATCGGATTGATTTCGGCAATCCGCTCGAGCCGCATCCTCAGCGCCCGCACGGCAACGCCAAGCGAGGCCGCTGTGTCCTCGATTTCCTCTTCGGTTCGCGGCAAAAATTCATGAAGCGGTGGATCGAACAGCCGCACAGTAACAGGCAACCCGCCCATCACCGAGAACAGCGCCGAATAGTCGCCGGTCTGGAAATCGACGAGCCCATTGACCGCAAGGCTGCGCGCCTCCTCGTCCTCGGAAAGGATCATGCGCCGCAGCGCCACCATGCGCTCGGGCGAAAAGAACATATGTTCGGAGCGCGCCAGCCCAATCCCCTCGGCCCCGAAACTGAGCGCGGTCGCGGCCGATTCCGTGGTTTCCACATTGGTCCGCACAGCCACTTCGCGGCTGGCATCCGACCACCCCAGCAGCGTCCCGATCGCCCCACCAATATGGGGTTGAGACAGCGGCAGATTACCGAGATAAACCGATCCATCGCTGCCATCGATCGTCAGCCGATCGCCGGGCCGGAACTCACGCGAGCCGATGCGGCAGACCATTTCCACTGTGTCGACCGACAGTGTCCGCACGCCCGCCACACAAGGCTTGCCGGTGATACGCGCAATCACGCCGGCATGGCTCGTCATGCCGCCACGCGCCGTCAAAATCCCCGTCGCAGCCTTCATGCCCTCGATATCGGCGGGCCCGGTTTCATTCACCACCAGTATGCAATGCTTGCCGCGCGCCCGCAGCCGCGCAGCATCGTCCGCCGAAAAGGTGATGATCCCGGTCGCCGCGCCCGGCGAGACGCCAAGGCCGGTCGCGATCGGCGTCGCGTCATCGGTCGATTTGATGCGCGGATGCAGCAATTGCGGCAGGCGGTTGGGGTCGACACGGCTCACCGCATTATGCGGCGACCAGATTTTGTTCTGCACGCGATCGACAGCCGCCTCGAGCTCCGCCGCCGCCGACGCCTGCACCGGCCGCGCCGAGAGGAACTGCACCCGCCCGCGATCGATCGCCACAAGGCATGCCATGTGCCGCCCCGCCTTGGCATCGAGCAGGGAAATCAGCGCATCCACGCTTTCCGGCAAACGGGGCAATGGCGCACCATTGAGCGGCGCTGGACCCAAGGCTCCCGTCGCAGCATTGCGCGTCAAGAATTGTTCGAGCTCGCCCTCTGCCGCCACCTGCACCAGAACGATCTGGCGGGCGCGGTCGTCATCCTGGCGGAAACTCGCCCAGGATTTCTGCGGAAAGCCATAACTATCGAAGGCCTGCTTGATAGCCTTGGCCAGTGGCCGCGTCGGATCGACCGAATCTTCCGGCGCCGTCGGCGCAGCAATCCCGATACGCGCCGGCTGCAGGCCACTGTTATGATTGGCCGCCGATGTCCGCACCGCCAGCAATGGCGCCTTGCCGTCCTTGTCGACGAGCTTGAAGAGGCACGTCACCCAATGAGTTCTGAGGCGCGTATCGAGCCGCGTGCGCTCTGCCTGTAGAGCCTCCCAGGCGGCTCTTGTGATGGCAATGGTCGGCACGGTTGGAAAACCGGCCTCGCCCACGCGAAAAATCCAGCGCGCCTTGCCAGCAAGCAGTTTGAGCTGCGCGGCGGTGAGGTTTGCCTTCCCCTGGGCAGGGGCGATCGCAAACATTTCCTGGGCAAGACTCACCGGCCAACCGTCCCTGACTTCATCCTCGCCTCATATTGCCTCAGCCCCCCGTCCCGCTGCAACAGCACTTGACTTGAGGGGTTACCGAAAGCATCTCATCTGTCATGGAAAAACGGCCACACCTCGACATCATGCTCTGTGCCCCACGCGGTTTTTGCGCCGGGGTTGATCGCGCCATCCAGATCGTGGAACTGGCTCTCCAGAAATATGGCGCGCCGGTCTATGTCCGCCACGCCATCGTGCACAACAAATATGTTGTGCAAGGGCTTGAGGCGAAGGGGGCCGTCTTCGTCGAGGAACTCGATGAAATCCCCGCAGGCGAAGCGCCCGTCGT
The DNA here is from genome assembly GCA_913775215.1 of uncultured Devosia sp. Classification (GTDB taxonomy): domain Bacteria; phylum Pseudomonadota; class Alphaproteobacteria; order Rhizobiales; family Devosiaceae; genus Devosia. The sequence goes on from CAJYKO010000249.1 coordinate 2,979, forward strand.
CTTCTCCGCCCATGGCGTGCCCAAGAGTGTGCCGGCCGATGCCAAATCACGAAACATGTTCTTTCTCGATGCCACCTGTCCACTTGTGAGCAAGGTGCATGTCGAAGCCACACGCCATTTCGAGGACGGTCACGAGATCGTGCTGATCGGCCATGCCGGCCATCCCGAAGTCATCGGCACCATGGGCCAATTGCCCGATGGCGCCGTGACGCTTATCCAAACCATCGAAGACGCCAACAGCTTCATCCCGAAAAACCCCGAAACCCTGGCCTTCGTGACGCAGACGACGCTCAGCGTCGACGATACGCGCGAGATCGTCGCAGCCCTCAAATCGCGCTTCCCCGCGATCAACGGACCGCACAAGGAAGACATCTGCTACGCGACAACCAATCGCCAGGAATCTATCAAGGCCGTGGCGCCGCTCGTCGAAGCCATGATCGTCGTCGGCTCGCCGCACTCGTCTAATTCCCTGCGCCTCGTCGAAGTCGCGCTGCGCAGCGGCTGCAAGGTGGCTACCCTCGTCGATCGCGCTAGCGAAATCGACTGGTCGCTCTATGGTGACATCAAGTCCCTCGGCGTCAGCGCCGGTGCCTCCGCTCCGGAAAGCCTGGTCGAAGAAGTCATCGATGCCTTCGCCGCGCGCTATGAGATCAGCGTCGAAACCAAGACCACGGCCGAAGAAAACATCGCCTTCAATATCCCGAGGGTCCTCCGCAATCTGGAAGTGGCCTCCGGACGATGAGCGATCTCGCCCTGTTCGAGACTGACCGGCTGGTTCTCTCTGGCTGGCGGCTCGACCAACTCGACGATCTCGTTGCTCTCCACGGCACACCCAATGTTGCCCGCTACCTCTCCGCAAGCGGCGAGCCCTGGCCCCGCGAAAAGGCGGAGACGGCGCTGCGCGGCTGGATCGAGCTTTTCGAAACCCGGCAACTGGGTAAGCTGCGCCTCACCCGTAAGAGCGATGGCGCCTTTATCGGCCGCGCCGGCTTCGGCCTCTATGGCCCCACCGGCGAGCCCGAAATCGGCTATGCGCTCTTTGAAGCCTATCACGGTCAAGGCTATGCCAAGGAAGCCGCTGCCGGCCTTCGCGATTGGTATTTTCGCGAAACGACTGGCACCCACTTCATCGGCTTTGCCGACACGCGCAATGCACCGTCCCTTGCCGTCTTGCGCAAGATCGGCATGGAGCCGACCCATGTCGCGGTCGAGCCCGGCGGCCTGACCTGCCAATTCCATATCCTGAGGCGACCAAGCATTGGCTGAACCTGTCATCATCCATACCGACGGCGCCTGTTCCGGCAATCCAGGCCCCGGCGGCTGGGGTGCGATTCTGCAATTCGGCCAGCACCGCAAGGAGCTGAAGGGCGGCGAATCGCATACCACCAACAACAAGATGGAGCTGACCGCTGCCATCGAGGCGCTTAATGCCCTGACGCGCCCCTGCGCCATCGAGCTCCACACCGACAGCCAATATGTCAAGAACGGCGTTCAGGGCTGGATTCACGGCTGGAAAAAGAACGGCTGGAAAACCGCCGACAAAAAGCCTGTGAAAAACGTCGAACTCTGGCAAGCGCTCGACGAAGCCACCAAGCGCCACCAGATCTCCTGGCACTGGGTCAAGGGCCACGCCGGCGACGAACTCAACGAGCGCGCCGACGAACTCGCCCGCGAAGGCATGGCGCCGTTCAAGGGCAAGAAAGCCCCGGAAGGTTTTGCGCCACCTTTTTGAATTTGCGGGAACGCCCTCTATTCTTCTTCCTATCGGGGAGAAGGTGGCGCGCAGCGCCGGATGAGGGTGGATGCAGCGGTTAGCGCACACGCCCCTCACCGACTTGGCTACGCTGAGCCACCTCTCCCCGATGGGGAGAGAAACAAGACGCAGTGCTCAAGCCCGCTTCGGCAGCATCCGCTTAATCGCCTTCCAAGCCGGCGCAATCACGTAGCCAGCGACCGGGATCAACAGTGCCCCAAGCGCCAGGCCAAAGAAAAAGTCCACAAACGCGGTCGCGAACCAGCCCGCCACTGCCGCGATGGATGGGAAAATGTGCTCGGCCCAATGCGCCGCCGCTTCAATGATGTGTTCTGGCCAATCGAGCCCAAATTCATAAAGCCCATGGGCGACGATCGAACCACCGACCCAGGTCATCGCCGCCGTGCCGACAATGCTTAGCGCCTGCATGAAATAGGGCATGCCGACCACCAGCCCACGCCCGAACCCACGACCTGCGCCGGTCCTGGCATTCTTGGCCATGAAGAGCCCAAAATCGTCGGCCTTCACGATCAGCGCTACGGCGCCATAAACGACCACTGTGATACCGATCCCGGCTACGGCCAGCACTACCGCGCGGGTCCAAAAGTCACCCACTTCAATCGCCGCCAGAATGATGGTCATGATCTCAGCCGAGAGAATGAAATCGGTCTTGATCGCCCCACCGACCTTTTGATCTTCGAGCGTTTTGGGATCGATCGCTGCGGGCTCGAGGCCTGCTTCATGATGCTCCGCCTCATGTGGCGCGAACATATGAAAGACCTTTTCGGCACCCTCATAGCAGAGATAAGCGCCGCCGATCATCAGCAGCGGCGTAATCAGCCAAGGCGCAAAAAAGCTGAGCAGCAGCGCTGCAGGCAGAAGAAACAGCAGCTTGTTCTTGATCGAACCCCAGGCGATCTTGCCGACGATCGGCAATTCGCGATCGGCGTTAAAACCCTGCACATAGTTGGGGGTCACCGCAGCATCGTCGATGACCGCACCGGCTGCCTTGGCCCCTGCCTTGGCCGCCTGCCCCGCAACGTCGTCGAGCGAAGCCGCGGCAACCTTGACCAACCCGGCGACATCGTCGAGCAAAGCAAGCAGGCCAACACTCATGTTTTGGTCCTTTAGCCTGCAACTTTGCCGAAATCGGCCACCAGGTGCATAGTATCGCGCAACCGCGCTAGAAGATTGAGGCGATTGGCGCGCACGGCCGGGTCTGCATCATTGACCAAAACCGCGGTAAAGAACGCATCGACGGGCGCGCGGAGCGTTGCAAGTTCCGCCATGGCGCCCTTGTAATCGTCCTTAGCCACATGGCTCGCCACCGATGCGTGGACCGCATCCACCGCGAAGGCCAGCGCCTCCTCTTCCGGCAGTTTTAAAGCCGCCTGATCAACAGAACCGGCGAAGGATTTGCCGTCCTTCTTCTCTTCGGCAGAAAGAATGTTGGCCGCGCGGCGATAGCCGGCGAGGAGGTTCTTGCCATCATCGCTCGAAAGCAGCGTCGAGAGCGCTTCGGCCCGCTGAGTGATCTGGAGAATGTCATTGCTGTCGGCCGAAATGACGGCATCGACGAGATCATGCCGCGCACCGGCATCGCGCAGCGACACTTTCAGGCGATCATGGAAAAAGGCCAAGAGATCGGCATCGACCTTGAGCGGGAATTTGAGCCCATTCTCGGTGATGATGCGGATGACGCCGAGCGCCGCGCGACGGAGAGCAAAGGGGTCGCGCGAGCCGGTCGGCTTTTCGTCGATCGACCAGAATCCGGAAAGCACATTGAGCTTGTCGGCGAGCGCCACGGCGATGGAGACGGGCTCGGTCGGCACGCGGTCCGAAGGCCCGACTGGCTTATAATGCATTTCGAGCGCATTGGCGATTTCAGCCGGCTCGCCCTGCGCCGTTGCATAATAGCGGCCCATCAACCCCTGCAATTCGGGGAATTCGCCGACCATGCCGGTAACCAGATCGGCCTTGGCCAACATCGCAGCGCGTTTGGTCTTTTCGACATCGGCGCCAACCTGTGGCGCGATTTCGGCAGCGAGTGTTACCAATCGCTCGACCATGGCGAACTGCGTGCCGAGCTTGGCGTGGAACACCATGTCTTCGAGCTTGGGCAGACCATGCTCGAGCGGAATTGCCAGGTCGCCCTGATAGAAGAAGGCCGCATCCGAAAGGCGCGCGCGAATGACGCGCTCATTGCCGGCGATGACGACGGCGCCACCATCGGTCGGGATCGTGTTGGACGTGATGATGAAATTGGGCGCCAGCTTGCCGGTCGCATCGCGCAAACAGAAACATTTCTGGTTGGCGCGAATGGTCGCGATGATGACTTCCTCGGGCAAATTGAGGAATTCGGGATCGAACGATCCCATCATCACATTGGGCCACTCGACGAGACCGGCGACTTCTTCGAGCAGGCCTTCATCGTGGATAACGGTCAGTCCCTGCGCGAATGCCAGGTGATCAGCCTCGCCGCGGATGATCTCCTTGCGACGGTCGATATCGAGCACGACCTTGGCACGCTCAAGCGCGGTCACATAATCATCGAACCGGCGCACCCGGATCGCGTCGGGCGCGAGGAAGCGATGGCCGAATGTCGTCTGCGCGGCTTGCGTACCGGCAACAGCAAAGGGCACGACGATCGGATCGTCGTTCTCGGTGCCGAAGGTCGCCGTGATGGCGCGAAGCGGACGCACCCAATTGAAATTGCCCGAACCCCAACGCATGGACTTCGCCCAGGGGAACTCATTGAGAATTTTCGGCAGGATGCCCGACAGCAGCGCCACGGCATCGGCGCCCGGCTTGTCGATCACCGCAACGTAAAAGTCGCCCTTTTTCGGATCGCTCTCGACCTTGGCCTGGTCGAGCGAACTCAATCCGGCCGAGCGCAGGAACCCGTCGATCGCCGGCTGAGGCGCGCCAACTTTGGGGCCCTTCTTTTCTTCGCGCGTATCCGGCGAGCGCGTCGGCAGCCCGCTGACGGTCAACGCCAGGCGGCGCGGCGTTGCAAAGGCCTTGGCGCCTTCATAGACAAGACCCGCATCGACCAGGGCATTGGTGATGGCTTTCCTGAGGTCCTCGGCAGCGCGACGCTGGAAGCGGGCGGGAATTTCCTCGGAGAAGAGTTCAAGCAGAAGTTCGGGCATGGTCTAACCAGTCAAAGAGCGCGTGTTTGCCTAGCAAGTGCATCGGCCAATGTCCACCAAGCGCTTAGCCCGAACGCGCAAGGTGGAGATCTAGCCGCTCGCGCACCGCGTTCATCACCGGCTTTGGCACCTTCACATAGCCTTCGCGTCCCAACCATTCGAGCGTGTCGTAGCGCATCAGCAAAAACTGCAGCACAAGGAGCGTCAATTCATCTTCGACGGGCGGTCCTAGTAGCAGCGCCCGCTGCGGTTCATCGAGATAATGCCGCGCCGAAAGGGTGCGGGCGCCCAGCGTAAAATCGTAGTCGATATAGTTGTAGAAATAGCCGAACTGGCCCGGCAGGTTGGGATCGGGATCGCCGAACTCCACGCGATGATAAATGGCGACAGGCGCGATGACGTCCTGATCATAGGGTGAAGCCGCCACTACCAGCCCCCGCCTCCACCGCCGCCACCCCCGCCGCCGGAAAATCCCCCGCCGCCTCCGCTAGAGCCGGAAGAACTCGCCTGCACCGGCTGCGCTGCGATCATCGCTGCGGCCATGCCGGTCGTTGCGGCGCTCACCGTGTTGGAAATCGAGCCCGGCGAAAAACCACGCGAGCCGCCCGAATACCAATAGGGATTGTAGCCGGTGCTCGACACGTCGCTGACGGCATTGCGCGCCAGTTCGGATTCGAAATGCTCCGACCACGGCTTTTCAACGCCGAGCGCGATGGCGTAGGGCAGGATTTTTTCGAACCGCTCGACCGTCATCGGCGGCTCCGCGGTGATGTTTAGGCGCTCTTTTTCGGCCGTATCGAGATAGAGTTTAAATCCCTCGATCTCATCCATGACCTTGCGGCCTTGGGCGGTCGGCGCCCGCATCAGCACAGCGAAGATCGCAGTGATCAACACCATCGAGCCGGCAGCCAGAGCCGCCGAATTGATCGTCACGCCCGAAAAAGTTTCGAGCATGCCACCAACAAAATTGAAGCCAAAAATACCGGTAATGGCCAGCGTCAGATAGCGCTGCCAGCCGCCCTGCTTCATTACACTGAAAATGAATGAGCCGATCACCGCAGCAAAAATGCCGCCGACGAAGGCGACGACTAGCCAGACCGGTTCCAGCACGTCGAGCGCCACCATGGCGATCAGCATCAGAATGGTCAGCACGACACTGAGCACCGCAAACCCAAAATTGTGGTTGAACCAGATCTTCTGGTTTTCGCGCTGAATGGCGCTCATGAATTCGCTGCGTTGCCGCGCCAGCTCGACGCCCGTCGATTTGCCGACCGTCACCTCGCCCTGGCTCGAAAAATAGCGATAGAGCACTTCCTCCCCAACCGGCAAAGGTCCGTCCGGCGCCTTCCCGGTCGCTCCCACCGTCAGCCCATCGTCGGTGTTCTTGATCGTCACCAGCCCCTTGACCCCAAGATCAAAAATCGCCGCTGTCATCGCCGTCCAACCGGAATTGGCAAAGCCCCACTTGTGGACATAGTGCGTCAGGGCAGGCGAGAAATTCTTGGGCGGATGAAAGAGCGGAATGATCGTGCCCTTGGGCGGATCACGACCGACACGCATCCAGGCGCTGAAATTATAGAGCAGCAAGAGAAGTACCGCGACGACCGGCAGCCAGACCTCGCGCAAGTCGGACGCCTCCTGCACCAAGGCATCGACGCCAGTCGGGAAGACGATAATGCCCTTCTGGAAAGAGACGGCAAAGCTCATCCCCTCCCCTGGCCCCAATTCGCGCTGGGTCCTGAACGTCGCCTGATTGTCCGATGTCCGCGTGATCGTGACGGCGCTTTCCCTCGAGCC
>CAJYKO010000250.1 GCA_913775215.1 uncultured Devosia sp.
GTGCTGGCTATGTGGACGCGCCTGTATCCGGGGGCGAAGTTGGCGCAAAAAAATGCGGCGCTGACCATCATGGTCGGCGCCTCAGAAGGTGATTTCGAGCGAGCTCTGCCGCTTCGCAAGCTCATGGGCAAGAACATCACCCGGATTGGTGGAGTAGGTGACGGTCAGACGGCGAAGGTCGTCAACCAGATCATCGTCGGTCTCACCATCGAGGTTGTAGCTGAAGGCCTGACTTTGGCTAAGGCGTCCGGAGCGGATCCGGCAACGGTCAGAGAAGCCTTGATGGGAGGCTTTGCCGCTTCGCGTATTCTTGAGGTGCACGGCGAGCGGATCAAAGAAGCATTTTATCCAGGTTTCCGTATCCGGCTTCATCGCAAGGATATCGGGCTTGCTCTAGAGTCGGCAAAAGCGCTCGATCTTTATCTGCCGCACGCAGCAAACCTGCAGCAACTTATGAACAAGGCTGTCGCCAATGGTTTTGGCGACAAAGACCACTCAGCGCTCATCAAAGCGCTGAGTTGAGATTGGTGGATGAGGAGGAGACGTTGGTCTCCTCCGCCCCAACTATTGCGCCGGTACGTCCGGAACTGGAGCCAGAAGCGCGATCAATGTGTAGGCGAGGCTGCCGAGGGCCGAATAGGACGACGCGAAGGTTTCATCGCGTGGGATAGCGACCAGGCGATTGTTCTTGCAGGCTTCGAGGAAACTGCAATAGCCGGGGATCGTCGCTTCAAAAAGAGCGTAGGCATCTTCGGCGGTCTCGCCTTCTTCGGCGCGATAGGTGACAAGGATCAGGTCAGCGTCAAGTTCGGGCAGCCTCTCGGGGCTGAAATCGGCGTACTTGCCGAATTCGACCGTCTTGACCGCTTCGGGCATGGCAAAGCCGGCTTCGTCAAGAAGGCGGCCGAGCGCGGCAAAGTGGCGATAAGAGCGGACTTGGCCCTCAACGACGGCAAGAACATTGACCGAGATTTCTGGCGTGTCGACCAGGGTCTTGAGTTGGCTCAACTGCTGGGCGTAGCGCGCCTCGAGGAGTTTGAGCTTGTCCTCCGTGCCGGTAATTTCGGCCAGGCGCTCATAAAGTTCGAATTTGTCGCTACGATCGAAATCGAGAAGAACCGTGGGGGCAATGCTCGCAAAGGCTTCGGGATCCTGGTTGGTCGAGAGAATGATCAGATCAGGATCGACTGCAGCCACCGCCTCGGGGTCAATCTCGGTGCCGGTTCCGAGAAAGGTTATCGGGGCCGTGTCGAAATCGACGCCGGTCAGCATCTTTGAGGATCGCATGAAGGGCTGCCCGTCGATGACGACGCGACCGTGGCTGGCAACGGGAAGGACGCCGAGTTCAATCAGCGGCACGGAAAAGAACAGGTCGTGGAGGGATGCGATGCGTTGCGGATCAGCCGGAATTTCGACAGTGCGCCCAGCATCGTCGGTGATGGTCCGGGTGTCCTGTGCCACAGCCGAGCCAAGGAAAATCAGGCTTGCCGCAAGCGCGCCTATCGCGCGCAAAGAGAGTGGAAACATGGCTGACGTCCAGTTTTAAAGTTCAGGGGTTGAGGGGAGTGGGATGACCTCGTCGAGGCACCAACGGAGGACGTCTTCGCCCTCGTTGTCGGCGACAACACCGCAATTGCCCTGCATGAAGAAAGTCTGAGCGTGCATGCGGATCGTGAGCTTTGTGCCAGCGATTTCAGCTTCGAGCGCTAGGGACTGTCCCGCGTCGACGGCTTCCGGCAGGTCGCCGTGGAGATGGACAGACTGATCTGCTTTGCCATGCTGATCGGCCCAGGCCATGGCGGCGATCTCGGCGACCTGGATGGGCTCGGCGACATCGGTGCGACCCTTATAGGCGGGCACATAAACGCGTCCTTGCTCCAAAGCCTCAAGGAAAGCCGGTGCCTGGGCGGCGGTCATGCGGCCATAGCGTTGGCGCTGGGGCATGACGACGATGGAGGCGGCGAAGCGGCAGCCGCCAATATGGGTGGCCTGGACGATGTGGAACTTTTCGGGATCGGCGGCGGCGACCAGGGCCTTATAGGTCGAAAAACCGTGGCGGGCGCAGCAGGCGTCGCGGCGGCTGTCGGTGCAGACGATGATCACTTGGCGCGGATCGTGGCGACCCTCGAAAACACGGCCATCGACATAGGCGCCAATCGCCTTGATGAGTGCGGCTTCGTCATGGAAGTTGGCATAGGTGCCTTCGGGCAGGGCATGGAGCGTCGGCAGGCTGCCTTCGGCTTCGACCTTATCGATCAGGGCGACATGCAGTCCGCCCTTGGCCGCGGCGTGCATGGCAGCGCGGAGATCTGGCGACATACCGACCGACTCCCAGCGCGGCGTGCGCCATTGGCCGCGGGGCCAGGCCAGCATCAGGGCACGCTTAGGCGCATCGCCGGTGCCAGCCAGGGGTTCGCCGCGTTCGAGGCAGAGGTCGGTGCAGAAGAGATGCTTGGCCATCAAGGGGCTTCGACGAAGGGCGTGAAAGGACGGCCGGCGACGTTACTTTCGACCAGTTCCAGCGCGAGTTCGAGGCCGGTCATGGTGCTGCCGAAGGTGGGGCCGGGGAGAAGGACGAACTGGCCGTTTTGGCAGGCCGTGAGGGCTGTGCACCAACCGGGGGCAAATTTTTCGTAAGCCGCGCGGATGGTTTCGGGCGTCGCGTCGGGCTGCTGGCGATAGAAGCCGAAGATGAAATCGGCGTCGAGTTGCTGAATCAGTTCCGCGCTCCAGGAGGCCTGGGTGGCGTCGAGGGCGGCAACGGCGGGGGGCTGAGCGAAGCCGAGATCGGACAGGACTTGTGTGATAGCGCCGAGATTGGCGCGATAGACCCAGAGCTCATCAGCTTCGGGGAACATGAAGGTTGTTGTCGCCGAGATCGCTGAAGTATCGCCGATGAAGCTCTTGGTGCGCTCGATATTGGCTTGGTAGCGCTGGTAGCGCGCTTCGAAATTACCGGATCGGCCGCTGACATCGGCGAGGGTCCGGAGGGTTTCAATGAGCCCAAGGGCACCGTTGTCGATGACGAGAGTGGGCGCAATCGACTGGAGCTGATCGATAACGGCTGGATCGGTATAGGTGCCCCCGATAATCAGGTCGGGTTGCAGCGCGGCGATGGCTTCACTGTCCAAGGCGTTGAATTGGCCGACATATTTGATGTCGCTATTGGCATAATCGATGCCGAGCGTGTCCATGCCGCCGCGCATGAATGTCTTGCCTTCAGCATCGATGCGGCCGGCGCTGCCGACGACCGAAGCGCCAAGCTCGGAGAGGGGCAGGGCGACAATCTGGTCATTGAGCGCGATGATGCGCTGCGGAGCGACGGGGATATCAAAGGTGCCATTGGCCGCGGTGACGCTGCGGGTTTCCTGCGCGATTGCGGGAATGGCAAGGGTCAGTGCGAGGCCTGCCAGGGCGAGAATCGTGCGAAGCGACATAGGTGCCTCCGGTTCAATGCGTGTGCGTTGGTCGTGTGCCGACGAGTAGGATGACGAAGACGGGGACACCGATCGCGGCCGTGATGATGCCGGCAGGGATTTGGATCGGCGCAAAGGCGGCGCGGCCCAGAAGATCAGCGAGGGAAACGAGGATGGCGCCGCAGAGGGCGGTGAGGATGAGGTGTAGACCCATGCCGGCTCGCGCGAGGCGCTTGGCGGCGTGCGGGGCAATCAGGCCGACAAAGCCGAGGGGGCCGACTACGGAGGTGGCGACTGCGGCGAGGGCGACGGCGATGATGAGCTGGATATTGTTGGCTAGGCGGATGGGGGCGCCGAGGCCGGTGGCGGTGGCTTCGCCGAAGCGCATCGCGCTCATGGTGCGGCTGAGGGCGAGGAGGATGGGCAGGAGTATGGCGGTCCAGCCGGCAAGGGTCGCGACGTCGTTCCAATTGGTGGCGTTGATGGAGCCGGCCAGCCAGGAGAGCGCGGCCATGGCGCGGTCGATCTCGCTATAGGTCAGAAGCGCGGAGGTGATCGAGGCGACGAAGGCGGAGAGACCGATGCCCATGAGGATGAAGCGGATGGCGCCGCCGCCCTGGCGGGTGTGCGACAGGCCCTGGATGGCAAGGGCCACGGCGATGGCGCCGAAGAAGGCGGCCCAGGGGCGGAAAAGCGCGAGCGAGGCGGGGAAAAGGACCGTGAGAGCGACGACGGCAAGGGCAGCGCCCTGGCTGATGCCGACCAGCGATGGATCGGCGAGGCCGTTGCGCGTGGCATTTTGTAGCGTCGCGCCGGAGAGGGCCATCATGGCGCCGACAAGAGCGGCGGCGAGGGTGCGGGGGAAGCGGAATTCCCAGACGACGTTGTCGATGGCGCTGGAAATGGTGATGCCGCGCAAGGTGTTCCAGACTTCTTCGAGCGCGA
>CAJYKO010000251.1 GCA_913775215.1 uncultured Devosia sp.
CTGCGGCAGGTCGACGAGGTTGGCTTCGCCGTACATATGTCTCTCCACCTATGGCGCCGTTGGCCGGCCGCAGGAAGCCGCTTCTAGCATCGGGCCCATTTCCCCACAACATTGGGTTACAATCAGACAGTGCTGATTTCGTCAGTCAGATAGTGCTGAAGTCGTCGGCATAGATGCCAATGCTGAAAACGCCCTCTGACGACGCCTTTCCGCGGTACATCCCTTCAGTATTATGCACGAGAGAAATGTTGCCGGCAGCGTCTATTGCGATCAGTCCGGCGCCGGCACCATCTTCCTTTAGCTCCTCAATTGCCGTCTCTGCCGCTTGATCGAGAGCCTCCGCGCCATAGAGAATTCGACTGGCAATATCATGTGCGGTGCATCTGCGGATGAAGTATTCGCCAAGTCCAGTGCACGAGACTGCCACCACGCCATTGCGCGCGTAAGTGCCCGCGCCAATAACCGGCGTATCGCCAATCCGGCCTGCGCGCTTATAGGTATACCCGCCTGTCGAGGTTGCAGCTGCAAGGTTTCCATGGTCGTCGAGAGCCACCGCGCCGACGGTTCCATGCTTTTCAGCCTCGGTGCGGGTGCGATTGAGTTTGCCGGCGCGCTCATCATCGGCCCGCTGCCAATGTTCCTGCCGCAAAGGTGTCGTGAAATAGTCTTGGCTGACCATGTCGAGCCCTTGGGTGCGCGCGAAATCATCGGCTCCGGCGCCGGACAAAAGTAGGCACGCCCCTTCGTCCATGATGCGCCGCGCGGCAAGGATCGGATTGCGAATATGCCGCGCCGAGGCAACGGCGCCCGCCGCCAGCGTTCGCCCATCCATGATAGCGGCGTCGAGCTCGTGCTCACGCTTCTCGTTGAGTACGGCACCATGGCCGGCATTGAAGCTCGGGTGATTTTCGAGCGCGACGACCGCGGCCTGAACCGCATCGATCGCAAGACCACCCTTTCCAAGCACGTTCCAACCCGCCGCAAGTGCCATCCTGAGCCCATCCCGTGCTACACGGTAGCTTTCCTCGGTCATGGAGCCACGCGGAATGGTGCCCGCGCCTCCATGAATGGCCAATGTCGTCAATTGATCGATCTCCCGCAAATGCCGCTTGATCGGCATCGCTTGCTGGTCAACCCTGAGGCGAGTTGCGCCGCCGGTCAATCGGAGGCGCGTCGCCAGACCGCCAAGGATCGCTGCTGTGAAAATCTCGGACATGAATTGGTTCGCCGTCGAAGACTATCTGCGCCGCGACGATCGCGCGGTCATTCCGCTGGGTTCGACAGAACAGCATGCCTATCTCTCCAACAGCGTCGATTCCATCCTTGCTGAGAAAGTAGCGGTCGAGGCCGCAGAGCCACTCGGCGTGCCAGTCTTTCCAGTCCTTGCATTCGGCATAACGCCCTATTTCACCGCCTATCCCGGCAGCATCTCTCTTTCGATGGAGACCTATGGGAGGATCATCACCGATATCCTCGATAGTCTGGCGGGACAGGGTTTCCGGCGCTTTCTCTTCGTCAACGGACACGGCGGCAATAGTCCGGGCCAGACGACGGCCCTCGAATGGCTAAACAGCCACAGCGACTGCCGTATCCGCTGGCACAATTGGTGGAACGCCCCCAAGACCTTTGCCAGGGTGCAATCCATCGACCCCATCGCCAGCCATGCGTCATGGATGGAGAATTTCCCATGGACGCGGCTGCCCAATATCGACATGCCGACGACACAAAAGCCGATGAGCGATCTCGACAAGCTCAAGACAATGGGCAGCCAAGGTATGAAGACCTATCTCGGCGATGGCAATTTTGGCGGCTTTTATCAGCGAGCGGACGAAGAAATGCAGGCCATTTGGGATGTTGCGATTGCAGAAACCCGCTCATTGATCGAAGACGGTTGGGCGTGAACCATGTCCGTGAATTTTGATTTTAGCGGCAAGTCCGTCATCGTCACCGGCGCTGCTCAAGGCATCGGCCGGGCGATTGCCATCGCTTTTGCCCAAGCGGGAGCGACCGTCGCCGCCCTCGATATTGATGAACCCGGCATGGCGCCTTTGCGGGAGGTCGGCATAGCCTTGACGATCCCGTTCGATCTTTCAGACCAGGCGCAAGTTGCCACCGCCGTCGAAAAGGTCGCCGCGGCAGGAGGCGGCATCGACATCCTCGTCAGCGCTGCTGGCGGTGTTCGTGGACAGGTCGGCGGCCCACTCGAAGCCGTGACGCCTCAAGCCTGGCAGCAGCTCTTCGCCGCCAATGTCGAAAGCGCGCTCTGGTGCGCCCAGGCCGTGGTGCCGCACATGAAGAAAAAAGGCTCTGGCCGCATCGTCACCATCTCATCCGGTGCCGGCCTACGCCCAAGCCTGACTGGCATCCATGCCTATTCCGCCGCCAAGCATGCATTGGTCGGCCTCACCAAACAGCTCGCCCTCGAACTTGGGCCGTCCGGTATCACCGTCAACAGCGTCGCGCCAGGCTTCGTGCTGTCCAATCCCAACACCCAGCGCCAGTGGGACAGCTACACCTCCGACCAGCAGGCAAGCCTTATCGGCTCGACCTTCATGCGTCGCCTGGGCTCGCCCAACGACATAGCTTCTGCTGCACTCTTCCTTGCCTCGGAAGACGCCTCGTGGATTTCCGGCCAAATCCTTAGCGTCGACGGCGGACGAGCGTAAAGCTGTGCTTGTGTTGTTCGAAGCAACCGCCAATTCGATGTTTGATTGGTTGGTTTGCTTTTGAGGGCTCCGGCCATCTCCCGAAAGCTGCCGCTTCCCGGAGCGGCCAGATGTCTCGTCCGGTATTGATTTCTGCCCCGCCTCGTCGAAAACGGGCGAGTAAGGGTCGGACCAGCTCGTACAAGCGCAGAATTGCGCGGATCTGAACGTCTTCGGTGGGTCGGGCGGAAGCGCGGGATGGCGGCTCGCACTACCCTCGGGTCCCCTAGCCCCAGGAAAGCCAAGCCCCTAGAGGTCGACACATTCGGCCTTTCCTCACAAAGAAGGAGAAACCGAGCCTGTGGATGGGGATGTCGCAGCCGGGTGGGGCTCGCCTTTATCCGGTTGATATCTCACCGAAATGGTGATGCTATCCGGCCATGTTGAGAGTCGCCGACGTGTCCTGCCACGCCGCCCTGGGACGTCGTGTCTAATGTATTCCTATATCCTGCATCGTCTTGGCATGATGGCCTTGACCCTGTTTGCCATCATTACCCTGACCTTCTTCCTGATGCATGCCGTGCCGGGCGGTCCATTCGTTTCCGAACGCATGCTGTCGCCTGAGATTGCTGCAGCCCTCAACGCCAAATATGGGCTCGACCTGCCCATATGGCAGCAGTACCTCAATTATCTTGTCCGCATCCTCAGCTTTGATCTCGGCCCGTCCTTCAAATATCCGGGCGTCTCCATCAATTCCATGATTTCGGCAGGACTACCGGTGACCCTCCAGACTGGGCTCTTGGCGGTCATCTGCGTCGTGGCGCTTGGCGTGCCGCTCGGCGTCATCGCCGCGCTCAACCGCAATCGCTGGCCGGATACGACGGTGATGTTCATCGCAACTCTGGGCGTCGCCATTCCCAGCTACGTCATCGCGACGATCTCAATCTACGTTTTCGCTCTGCGCCTCGGCTGGGTGCCCACCTTCGGTCTCGATGATTGGCGTGGATATTTCCTGCCGGTCTTCGCGCTATCGGGCTTCTGGATTTCCTTTGTTTCGCGGCTAACTCGTTCGTCGCTGCTCGAAACGCTGGATCAGGACTATATGACGACGGCTCGCGCCAAGGGTCTGCGCAAGGGACAAATCCTCTTCAAGCACGGCCTAAGGAATTCGCTCCTGCCCGTTGTCACGGTGTTGGGTCCGGTCGTCGCCAACCTGATCACCGGCTCCTTCGTCATCGAGCAGATTTTCGCTTTGCCCGGCATCGGGCGGCAGTTTGTGCTCTCGATCACCAATCGCGACTACACCGCCATCATGGGCATCACGATCTTCTATGCCGCCGTGCTGATGGTGATGATCCTGATCGTCGATCTTCTCTATGTGTGGCTCGACCCGCGCATCAAACTGACCAAGGCCGCCGCATGACCGACATATCTCCGGAAATGTGGGCCAAGCTCCCGGCCCAAGACAAGGCGACGCCAGTTCCGCCGCCAGCCCCGACTTACGGCCAGGAAGTCCGCCGCCGCCTTTGGGCCAATAAGCCCGCCGTGGTCAGCATCGTCTTTATCGTGCTGCTCGTGATTGCAGCCTTCTTCGGCCCCTATCTCTCGCCACACACCTATTACAAGCAGGACCTGAAACTCGCCAATATCCCGCCCGTTTTCGAGACCTATGCGGTGACCGACGGCGCAGGCGAGACAACGCGCTTCTTTCTCAATGCCTCGAACTTCAACCTCTACGAGGTCGACGCCGAGGGTAACATGCTCGGGCTCTTGCGCGGCGGCCGCAAGGACATCATCAAAAAGAGCCAGCCCTACGAATTCGGCGACCAAACGCTGACATTGGATTACTCCAAGCTGCCCGCGCGCCTGATTCTCGAAGATGGCAGGGAGGTCCGCCCAAGCGGCTGGAGCTGGAACATGACTTACCTCTTCGGCACCGACCAGCTTGGCCGCGATATTCTGGTCCGTCAGCTCTACGGCGCCCAGATCTCGCTGACCGTCGCCTTCGTCGCCACCCTCGTCAACTTCTTCATAGGCGTCTTTTATGGTGGCATTGCCGGCTATATGGGCGGCAAGGTCGATGCGGTGATGATGCGCTTTGTCGAAATCATCTCGACCATTCCGTTGACACTCTACGTCGTGCTGCTGATGGTGGTGTTCGACTCAGGTCTCCTCTCCATCATCATTGCCATCGGCTCCGTTTTCTGGGTCGACATGGCGCGCATCGTCCGCGGGCAGATCCTGAGCCTTAAAAGCCAGGACTATGTCGCGGCAGCGAGAACCATGGGCGCATCGCCAGCCCGCATCCTTACACGGCACCTCCTGCCCAATTCCATCGGGCCGATCATCGTCACCCTGACCATGCTCATCCCCTCGGCCATTTTCATCGAGAGTTTCATGAGCTTTATTGGCCTTGGCGTGACGCCACCGCTTGCAAGCTGGGGTTCGCTGACCTCCGAAGCCGTCGAAACGCTCCGAGCCTATCCGCACCAACTCTTCTTCCCGGCCGCTGCGATTTCCCTGACCATGTTTGCCTTCAATTTCCTCGGCGACGGCCTCCGCGATGCGCTTGATCCGAGGCTCAGCCGATGAGCGCCCCCATTCTTTCTGTTAGAGATCTCGCAACCTCGTTCTTCACCCGCCGTGGCGAAGTCCAGGCCGTTCGCGGCGTGAGCTTCGATGTTCACCCCGGCGAAATCCTCGGCCTTGTCGGCGAAAGCGGCTCGGGCAAGTCCATCACCTGCATGTCGGTGCTCCGCCTGCTCAAGGCTGGCGGAAAGATCAAATCCGGCTCGGCCACGTTCGAAGGCAGTGACATCCTTTCGCTTGACGAAGACGCTCTCTCCGACCTCCGCGGCAACCGCATCGGCGTCATCTTCCAGGACCCGATGACCTCGCTTAATCCCACGCTCACCGTGGGCGAGCAGGTCATGGAGGCTGTCCGTCGCCATCGCAAGGCCAGCGCTGCCGAAGCACGCGCCCGCGCCATCGAACTTTTTGAACTCGTCCGCATCCCCTCCGCCGCCAAGCGCCTCAACTCATATCCGCACGAATTCTCGGGGGGCATGCGCCAGCGCGTCATGATCGCCATTGCCCTCGCCTGCGACCCAAAGCTTCTTATAGCCGACGAGCCCACCACAGCCCTCGACGTCACCATCCAGCGCCAGATTCTGGCTCTGCTGAAAGACCTCCAGCGTCGGCTCGGCATGTCGGTGATTCTGATTACCCATGATCTCGGCGTCATCGCCGAAGTCACCGATCGGGTGCTGGTGCTTTATGGTGGCCTCATCATGGAAACCGCGCCAGTGCGCGATCTCTTTGCCCACCCAGCCCATCCTTACACGGTCGGCCTCCTCGGCGCCGTGCCGGACCTTCGCGACGACACGCACAAGCGCCTGACGCCGATCCCTGGTTCGCCGCCCAATATGCTCTCGCCACCGCCCGGCTGCCCGTTTGCGCCGCGCTGCCCGCACGCCATGGCTCAATGCAAGGCGGCACTGCCGCCACTCTTCGGCGCCAAGCATCAATCGCGCTGCTGGCTGCAACACCCCGATGCGCCCAAGGTTGGCGCGATCCACGAGGTAGCAGCATGACCCCGCCTCTTCTCCAACTGCGCGATCTTCACAAGCACTTCCATCTGCCCGCCGCCCCATTTGCGGCAAAGCCCGTGCTCCGCGCCGTCGATGGTGTCGATCTCGACCTGATGAAAGGCGAGACGCTCGGTCTTGTCGGCGAATCCGGCTGCGGGAAATCGACCTTGGCCCGCACCGTCATTCGCCTCCATGAGCCAACTTCGGGCGGTATTGTTTTTGACGGCCAGGACGTTGCCAAAGCCCCTGAACGGGAACTGGCAACCTTTCGCCGCCGCGTACAGATGATCTTTCAGGATCCCTATGCCTCGCTCAATCCACGCATGAGCGTCGGTGATTTGATCGCCGAACCCCTCGAAATTGCCGGCATCGGCAAGCCGGTCGAACGACGAAAGAAGGTCGCAAATCTTCTCCACCGTGTTGGGCTACCAAGCGATTCCGCCCAGCGTTTCGCGCACGAATTCTCCGGCGGTCAGCGCCAGCGCATCGGGATTGCCCGCGCCATCGCGCTTGAGCCCGATCTCGTCATCTGCGACGAACCAATCTCTGCGCTCGACGTGTCGGTGCAGGCCCAGGTCGTCAACATGCTCGAAGACCTGCAGGCCGATCTAGGCCTGACCTACCTCTTCATCACCCATGACCTTTCCATGGTCCGGCATATCTCAGACCGCATCGGGGTGATGTATCTCGGCAAAATCGTCGAACTCGCAACCAGCGCCGATCTCTATCATCGCCCTTCGCATCCCTATACACGCGCGCTGCTCTCGGCCATTCCCGTGCCGGACCCGGAAGCCGCGCGAGCCGTCGAGCCGATGCAGGGCGAAATCCCGAGCCCGATTGACATCCCATCCGGTTGCCGCTTCCGCACGCGCTGCCCGCTCGCCGTCGAGCTTTGCGCGAAGGTGGAGCCGCAGTTGACCGATATCGGCGGGGGGCACCTTGCCGCCTGCCACTTCGCCGGGGAACTGGCGCAACAAGCAAACGGGGCAACATCCCCGACAAAGGAGAGAACGCAATGATAAAAAGAGTGCTGCCGCTCATGACGGCAATGCTGCTGGCCTCGGCCGGGTCGGCCTTCGCCGCCGGCGAATTGACCTATGTGGTCAACAATGAAAGCGCCAAATACGACCCCGGCACCACAGCCGAAACCTTTGCCGCTCCAATCATCGGCAACACCTTCGAAGGCCTCGTGCGCCTGAGC
>CAJYKO010000252.1 GCA_913775215.1 uncultured Devosia sp.
CGAATACCTTACCTGCGACGGTGATGGCGGCGTTCGCCTTCGGCCACCCGGCGTAGAAAGCGAGATGGGTCAGCGCCTCGACGATCTGCGGCTGCGTCAGCCCGTTTTCGAGGCCACGCTGAACGTGGAAAGCGAGCTGGTCGCCATCACCGCCTGCGGCAAGCGCGGCGATGGTGACGAGGCTGCGGTCGCGGGGCGACAAGTCGGTACGTCGCCACAAGTCGGCGAACACAACATGGTTGGTAAGCTGCGCGAGCTTGGGCGCGATCGGAGCGAGCGTCCTGTCGACGGTCGCGGCACGCGCCGGATCGGAGCCGGGGAGCGGTGCGGTGGCCGGAGGCACTGCGGCAAGCGGCGTTAGATCGACATGGCGCGCGGCAAATACCTTCTCGACCTCGTTCAAGGCCGAGACGGCGTTCGGCCATCCGGTATAGAAGGCGAGTTGCGTCACCATGCCGGCGACCTCGGACGGCTTGATGCCGTTATCGAGGCCACGACCAAGATGGCTCGTCATCTGCGCGGTCTTGCCCGTTGCGATAAGCACGGATAGGGTGACGATGCTGCGGTCACGGGCGCTAACTTCGGGACGCACCCACACGTCGCCGAACAGCACCCGGTCCGTATAGCCAGCCAATGCCGGCGCGATTGCCTGCATGTTCCTGGGCGCAACCGACGGACGCTCCTGCGCCTCGGCAGGGTAGGCTAGGGCGAGCGCGATTACTGCGGCAGCAGATCCGGCACATCCTCCAACGTCATTTGCCTCAAGTGCGCCATATCCGTTGAAGCGGCGCGCACCGAACGTCAGTCTCGCAGCCGCGCTGGCCAATCGGCGCGCAGCCTCACCCAAGAGACTGCTCGCATCGGTTCTAAGCGCTCCGGTCATTGCTGCGCAGCTTTGTATTCCTGAGCGGTCACGCGGCTGCGCCAGATCGTCTTTCCTTTCCGTGTAGGCGTCACGCCAACATAGCCGAAGGAGGAGGTTGGTGTTGCGCCGTGCCAATGTTCGACACCCGGGGCAGATTTGATGACGTCACCCTTGTGGACGAGCCGCGCAGGCTTGCCCTTCTCCTGGTAATATCCATCGCCCTGCGTAATCAGCAGCACCTGCCCGCCAGGATGAACATGCCAGTCGAGCTTCGCTCCTGGTGCATAAATTGCCGATGCGATGCCTGCATCGAACGTCTCGTCACCCGCACTCAGCTCTTTCAGCCAGATGTCGCCGGTATGGGTCTTTGGCTCTGACAGTTTACCACGGGGGAAAATTTCCTCCTGTGTTTGGGCTGCGGCCGGGAGCGTCCAAAGAACAGCCATCAGGACTGCGCATAGTTGCCATTTAGTTTTCATCTTTCTCTCCTGAAATTGCGGCTTCGGCGCGATGTCAGAGCTTCCGTTCGCCGAGCCACTTCACCATCGCCGGATCGCGGTGGTCGAAGAAGCTGCTGGCGTTCTGATCGAGCGTGGCGATGGCATCGAGGTCGCCGGCGTCGAGGTCGAAATCGAAGATGTCGAAATTCTGCACCATGCGCTCCTTGCGCACCGATTTGGGGGATCGCGACGATGCCCCGATCGGTCAGCCAGCGAAGCACGACCTGGGCGATGCTCTTCCCGTGCTTGTCGGCGATCGGCTGCAACACCTCGTTCGTGAACAGGCCGTTCTTGCCTTCCGCGAACGGTCCCCACGCCTCTGGCTGGATGCCGTATTCCTCAAGGGTCTTCACCGCATCGGCCTGCTGGTGGAAGGGGTGGATTTCGATCTGGTTGACCGCCGGCTTCACCGCGTTGTGCAGCACAAAATCGACAAGGCGATCGGAGTAGAAATTGCTGATGCCGATCGCGCGGATGCGTCCGGCCTTGTGCAGCTCCTCCATCGCGCGCCACGCGCCATACACGTCACCATAGGGCTGATGGATCAGCCACAGGTCCAGATAGTCCAACCCGAGCTTGTCGATCGACCGCTCGAACGCGGCTTTGGCCCCCTCGTAGCTGGAATCCTGCACCCTGAGCTTGGTGGTGACGAACAGCTCGCTCCGGTCGATGCCGTGGCTTTTGATGGCGGCGCCGACCGCCTCTTCGTTGCCGTAGGATGCGGCGGTATCGAGCAGGCGATAGTCAACGTCGATCGCGTCGCGGACGCTACGCTCGCATTCTGCGGGATCGGGCACCTGGAACACGCCGAAGCCGAGGATCGGCATGGCGACATCGTTGTTGAGGGTGACGGTCGGAACTGTGGTGGTCATGGGCGTGGTTCCTCAACCGGTTCAGCGATTCACGAACTGCTGGTGCGAAGCCGCATAGCGCTCACCATGAATTTCGATCCCCGACAGGGCGTCGGCGATGCGCGCCAGATCCTGATCGGTCAGCGCCAGATCGGCACCGCCTAGGTTTTCCTCCAGGCGGTGGAGCTTGGTCGTACCGGGGATCGGCACGATCCACGGCCGCTGGGCGAGCAGCCATGCCAGCGCGACCTGCGCGGGCGTCGCTTCCTTCTCGCTGGCGATCGTCGTGACCAGATCAACCAGCGCCTGGTTCGCCGCCATCGCATCCGCCTGAAAGCGCGGCACGGTGCTGCGGAAGTCATCTGCCGCGAACTTCGTGTCTGCCTTCAGCTTGCCGGTCAGGAAGCCTTTGCCGAGCGGTGCGAACGGCACGAAGCCGATACCCAGCTCGTCCAGAAGCGGCAGGATCGTGGCTTCCGGCTCGCGCCAGAACATCGAATACTCGCTCTGAAGTGCCGCCACGGGCTGCACCGCGTGGGCGCGACGGATCGCGTCCGGTCCGGCTTCCGACAGACCGAAATGCTTGACCTTGCCTTCCGCGATCAGGTCGCGGACCGTGCCCGCCACATCATCGATCGGCACGTTCGGGTCGACGCGGTGTTGATAGAAAAGGTCGATGTAATCGGTACGCAGCCGGGACAGTGCCTCGTCCGCGACCTGCCGGATACGCTCGGGACGGCTGTTCAAACCATTGCTCGGGCGGCCGTCCTCGAACCCGAATTTGGTGGCGATCACCACCTGATCGCGAACCGGCGCCAGTGCTTCGCCGACGACCTCTTCATTGTCTCCCGGCCCATAGGCTTCGGCCGTGTCGAAGAAGGTAACGCCGCGTTCGTGCGCCGCGCGGAGCAGCGAAACCGCCTCAGCGCGATCGGTAGCGGGACCATATCCATAGCTCAGCCCCATGCAACCAAGCCCAAGGGCCGATACCTCAAGGCCGCTGCAGCCCAATACGCGCTCCTGCATCGTCAACATCCTCGTCCGGCTTGATGGTCACACCCCGCGCCACGATGGTTGCAATGTAACTTGAAGCTGTTCCGGGGATTAGACAGGGCAAATCGCTTGGGTCTATGACATCATGTCATGAAACCCTTGATGGCGGCCTGACATGCAACGTGAAGAGCTAGGCAATTTGGCCATGTTTTTAGCCGTTGCGGAGGAGCGAAGCTTCACTAAAGCGGCGGCAAAACTCGGTATCTCGCAGTCGGCACTCAGTCACACGATGCGCCGCCTGGAAGCGAAACTGGGTCTGCGATTGCTGACGCGGACAACGAGGAGCGTTGCGCCTACCGAAGCTGGCGAGCGCTTGATCGAAACGCTCAGGCCAGCGCTGGACGACATCGATCAGAAGCTCGCAGCTCTGACAGAGCTACGCGAGAAGCCCGCTGGCACGGTCCGGATCACTGCGGGGGCACATGCCGCCCGTAAGGTTGTCTGGCCGGTAATCGAACGTGTCACTGCCGAGTACCCCGACATTCATGTCGAAGTGAACGTAGAGGCCGGTCTTGTCGACATCGTGGCTGACCGCTTTGATGCTGGGGTTCGGCTCGGCGAGCGGCTCGAACAGGACATGATTGCCGTTCCCATCAGCCCAAAGCTGCGGATGGCCGCGTTTGCTGCCCCTGCTTATTTCGCCGAACGGGGAACGCCGATATCCCCCTATGACCTCGCCGCTCATAGCTGCATAAACTTACGCTTTCCTGGATCGGGAGCCATGTACGCATGGGAATTCGACAGAAACGGCAAGGAACTGAAGGTAGATCGGAAGAGCGTCGTGTAGGGAAAGAGTGTAGTTACATGGGT
>CAJYKO010000253.1 GCA_913775215.1 uncultured Devosia sp.
GCGCACGTAATAGCTTGACGATGCGCATGTGTTCCCAATTCTACTCCAGCACCTTCAGCAAATTAGCACACTTTCCCAGCGCCGGGATCGTGTCTGCTGGCCTGAAAGCGCATTTGCCGGAACGACCAGGCCGGCTTCTCCATTGAATAGATGAACACGCTCAACGGGACGGAGACCCCAAATGCTTTGGATCATCGCCATCATCCTTCTCGCCCTCTGGGCCGTCGGCTTGGCCTTCAAGGTCGCCGGCGCGCTGATCCACCTTCTGCTTGTTCTTGCCCTGATCGTGGTGCTGTTCAAGTTTTTCACCGGCCGCAAAGCGGTCTGAACCGATAGGCGACAACCAAGCCGATTGGTGGCAAAGGCGGCTCAGCCATCCCAGGCGAGAACGGGAGCCCCTGCATTGATGCTTAAACGGGAACGCACCTGTCGCGGCACCATCGAGAGAAGCCAAAATGACAAAAGGCCGAGCGCTTCGCCCGGCCTTCTTTCAATCTTATAATGCCGCGTTCTATTCCGCAGCGTTCGCCGTGCTGCCGGCGGTCAGAAAAGCCGGTAGTTCGCCGACATCGGGCTGGGGGGCATTGGCGGGATCGCCATTGCCGTCCTGGGCTGCCGGGCGACGACGGCGAGGGCGGCGTTCACGCTGCTTGCGCGGCGCAGCCTCGCCTTCGGCAGCAGGAGCTGCAGCGCCGGCTTCGGCCTGGTCGCCAGAAGCCTGCTCGACCGGGTCAGCCGCAACGGCAACTGGAGCCGGCTGGGCATTGTCTTCGTGGGCTTCGTTGCCGCCATGGTTCTGCACCGGCTGGGGCGAGGAGAAGCGCGAATTGATGTCGGAGACATCGTCATCGAACTCGTTATCGTCCTGGCTCTGGCCATCGCGCTGGCCGTTCATGGCCTGCTGGGCGGAGGAGACGATACGGAAATAATGTTCGGCATGCTGGAGATAGTTCTCCGCCATGACCGAGTCCCCTGACGACTGGGCATCGCGCGCCAGCTGCAGGTATTTTTCGGCGACATGAGCCGCATTGCCGCGGACCTTTACGTCCGGGCCGTTGCTCTCATAGTTCCGCGACAGCGGGTTGACGTGCTTGCGTCCGCCGTTCCGGCCACGCTGCCGGTTCTTGTTCTGGTTTGGTCTCATCGGGTCGCTTTGTCTAACTCTAGATCGGTAAGCGTCACATCTGGGCGGACCGGATTTTTCGCCGGTCTGGCCTCACATCCCGCGGTTATCGCTGCGGATGAGGTTATACTGGTTTCATGAAGACCGTATGCTCTCAGCAGCGCCCTCGGAATCATCCGCCCTTTTCATCCCGCTTCGTTCCTTTGAGGAACAAGCACGGCCCGTGCCGCAGGATTCGGATATAGGGTGTGGTCGCCGCGGCGCCCATGATGCGCCATTGACAGCAGGGTCAAACTAGCCGCTTTGCAGCGTTTTGACCAGCAGAAAGTGTCTTTCTTCACTCTAAGACGCTTTTGCACCCTTGAGGTGGTGCGCCGAAACCACACGATCAAGCCCCGCCAGGTCCTTATGGACCGAAATCGCCTCAAAACCGGCTGCTGCAAAAAGCGCAGAGACCGCCTCGCCCTGATCGAACCCGATCTCGACCATCACGCGTCCACCGTCCCGCAACCAATCCCCCGCACCCGCCGCAATCACCCGATAGGGCGCCAATCCATCCGGCCCACCATCAAGCGCCAGAAGCGGATCAAAATCCTTCACTTCCGCCGCCAGCGTCTCGACCACCGCACTTTCGATATAGGGCGGATTGGAGAGGATCAGGTCGAACCGCTCTTCGGAACCAAGAGCCCCAAACCAATCCCCCAGAAGCAGGGTCAACCGCCGCTCGACACCATGCCGCCGCGCATTATCCCCGGCCTGCGCCAGCGCCTCCATATTGAGATCTGTCGCGACCGCACCCG
Organism: uncultured Devosia sp.; assembly: GCA_913775215.1. Taxonomy (GTDB): domain Bacteria; phylum Pseudomonadota; class Alphaproteobacteria; order Rhizobiales; family Devosiaceae; genus Devosia. The sequence goes on from CAJYKO010000253.1 coordinate 1,924, forward strand.
CGTCGGGCCGGTTGACCAAAAGAGCAATCGGAATGCACCCGGTTCCGGTCCCCATGTCGAGCAAGCGCCCACCCTCAGGCAGCACGTCGAGCGCCAGATCGATCAGCAATTCCGTATCCGGCCGCGGTTCCAGCGTCGCCGCATTGAGCCCGAAGTCGAGGCCATAAAATTCTCTATGGCCGATGATCCGCGCCACCGATTCACCCGACAAACGCCGTTTAAGCACTTCGGCGAGGCTCGATGTTAACGTGTTGCTAACAGTTTCGCTCTCGTTGAGGGCCAGTTGCAGTGCATCGAGCCCGAGCACATGCCTCACCAGAAGCTTGGCGTCGAGCGTCGGCGTCGCAAAGCCTTTTTCGGCCAGTTCATCCCGCCACCGCCGCCAAAGCGCGCCGATGGTGACGGTCTCGCTCAGTTCGAATTCTCCATCGCCGCCAATTGCGCGGCCTGGTTTTCGGTGATCAGCGCCTCGATCAGTTCATCGAGCGCTTCGCCCGCTATCACCTTGTCGAGCTTATATAAAGTCAGGTTGATCCGGTGGTCGGTCACGCGCCCCTGCGGGAAATTATAGGTCCTGATTCGCTCCGAGCGATCCCCCGAACCCACCTGCCCCTTGCGCTCTGCCGAGCGGGCATTGTCGCGCTCTTCGCGCTGCATTTCATAAAGCCGCGAACGTAGCACCACCATGGCCTGCGCCCGGTTCTGATGCTGGCTTTTCATCGCCGAGGTGACAACTATCCCCGTCGGCAAATGCGTGATGCGGACCGCCGAGTCGGTCGTGTTGACGTGCTGCCCGCCGGCACCCGAAGCGCGCATCGTATCGATGCGGATGTCTTCGTTTCTGATTTCAATATCAATGTCTTCGACCTCGGGTAGCACGGCCACCGTCGCCGCCGAGGTATGGATGCGCCCTGAGCCTTCCGTCGCCGGCACACGCTGCACGCGATGAACGCCGGACTCGTACTTCATCCGCGCATAGACGCCCTTGCCCGACACATTGGCGATGACTTCCTTATAGCCACCCATTTCCCCGGGGCTTTCCTCCATCAGCGTGACCTTCCAGCCGCGCAGGGAGGCATAGCGCTCATACATGCGGAAGAGATCCCCCGCGAACAGAGCGGCCTCGTCGCCCCCGGTGCCACCGCGGATTTCAAGGATGATCGACTTTTCGTCCGCCTCATCCTTGGGCAGCAGCATGATGAAGATCGATTGGGTTAATTTCTCAATCTTTTCATCGAGTTCTTCGAGTTCCGCTTCGGCCATTTCGGCCATTTCCCTGTCCGCGCCCTTGGCGAGGGCGGCGGCCTCGGCGCGATCCATCAGCGCCTTTTTATAGGCATTGATCTCGGCAACGATAGGGGAAAGGTCGGAATGCTCTTTGCTGAGCTTGGCCAGTTCGTCCGGGCTCGCGCCGCCCGAAAGGGCCGCCTCGATATATTGGAAACGGGTGGCAAGCGCGTCGAGCTTATCCTCGGGCAAAGCGGGCATGCAATAATCTTTCCGGGCACAATAGCGGCCTTGGATAGTCGCGTGAGCCAGCAATCGCAAGGGGGAGGAAGGCCAATGGAAGATAGATGGACCACCTCACCCCATGGGCAGGTTTTGTTTCTCAACCCATTCAGTCAGCAGTTCGCGGATGGCGACACCGTCCGCCCCCACCGTCAGCGCCGCCGCCACGGAATCCTGGATTGGCTTCAAATCAAGGTTGAGCACCATTTCCTTGATCGGCCCGATCGAGGCCGGTCCCATGGATAGGCGCGTCATGCCGATCGCCATCAGCGCCAGGGCCTCCATCGGTCGACCGGCCAGTTCGCCACACATGGTCACCGGCTTGTTGTGCCGCCGCGCGGCGTCGACAACGAGGCGAATGGCCCGCAAGCGCGGCAGTCCTATGGGGTCATAGCTCTTCGAAACCCTGGGGTTGGCCCGGTCAGCGGCCGTCAGGAACTGGACGAGATCGTTCGAGCCGATGGAAACGAAATCGGCTTCCGGCATGATCTGGTCGAGTTCGAACAAGAGCGAGGGCACTTCCACCATGGCCCCCAGTTCCAGCTGCGAGGGTACCGGTTCGCCCGCGCGCCGCAGCCGTTCCATTTCCTTGAAGACGACAAGCTTGGTCTGCCGGAACTCAAAAGTTTCCGTGACCATGGGCACGAGAATCTTGAGCGGCCGCCCACGCGCGGCGAGCAGCAAGGCACGAACCTGCGTCCGCAACAGGCCAGGCCGATCGAGCCCCAGACGGATCGAGCGATAGCCCATGGCCGGGTTTTCCTCGGCCATTGAGCGCAGATACGGCACGACCTTGTCCCCGCCGATATCGAGAAGGCGGAAGACAATCGGTCGATCCCCGGCGATTGCCATCGCCTCGGCATAGAGATCGACCTGCTCCTGCAGACGCGGGAGCTTGCTCGCGATCATAAACTGCAATTCGGTGCGGAAGAGCCCGACGCCCGAAGCGCCGGTATCATCGAGCATGGGCAGGTCTGCGACGAGCCCCGAATTGTGCAGAAGCGTGATATCGACGCCGTCCTTGGTGACGCTCGGCTTGTCCTTAAGCGCGGCATAATGCGCCCGGCGCTTGGCCGAAATCCGGACCTTGTCGATATAGGTCTGCTCGACATCGGGTGTCGGCCGCAGATGCACCTGGCCGGCCGGACCATCGATGATGATATCATCGCCCGTCTCGCACATCGAAACGATCGAATCCGCCTGACCCACGGCAACGAGCCCAAGCGAGCGCGCGACGATGGCCACATGCGCTGTCGAGCCGCCCTCTTCGAGCACGAGCCCGCGCAGTTTCTTGCGGTCATATTCGAGCAGTTCCGCCGGCCCCATATTGCGGGCGACGAGAATGGCATTGTCGGGCAGTTCGCGCTGCCCCTGCTGATTGGTATTGGTCAGGACGCGCAAGAGCCGATTGGCGAGATCGTCAAGATCATGCAGCCGATCGCGAATATAGGGGTCGGTCTGGCGCAACATGCGGGCGCGCGTGTCGTTCTGCACGCGCTCAACCGCAGCCTCAGCCGAAAGACCATTTTCGATCGCCTCGGTCAGCCGGTTCACCCAGCCCCGATCATTGGCGAACATGCGATAGGTCTCGAGAATCTCGCGGTGATCCGAGCTCGGCTGCATGTCGCCATGGTCGAGCATGGCATCGATCGAGACGCGCATGCTGGCCAGGGCCTGGTCGAGCCGCAGCTTTTCCGCATCGGTATCTTCGGCAATGAAATTGACGACGACGACGCGCGGGTCGTGCAAGACCACCGTGCCGAGCGCAATTCCGTCGGTAAAGCTGACGCCGTTGAACATGCGGGGACGCCTGAGGTCGATATCGGAGCCCGGCTTGATCAGATTGTCGAAGTCGGAAGTCGCCACCATTTCCGCAAGGATTGTGGCCGTAGTCAGCATGGCCTCGGTTTCGTCCTCGCCATAATGCCGGCGCTCGGCATTTTGAACGACCAAAACCCCCAGGGTTTGCCCGGCTCTGAGCACAGGCACGCCGAGGAATGAATTATATTTGTCTTCGCCGGTTTCCGGCCGATAGGCAAAGCCGGGATGGCTCGGCGCATCGTCGAGACTGAGCGGTTCGGCGTCGGACGCAATGAGGCCGACGAGCCCCTCGCCGAGGCGCAGCGTCGTCATGTGAACCGATTCGGCCTTGAGACCCTTGGTGGCGAAAAGTTCGAGCGCGCCGTCGTCGCGCAGCACGTAAAACGAGCACACATCGGCCCGCATGTTTTCGGCGATCAGGCCCACGATCTTGTCGAGGCGCGCCTGGGAAGCCAGAGGCTCCGCCATGGTTTCGCGCAATTGCCGCAGCAGCACCCTTGGGCCGCCTATGGTCGTGACCATCCCGTCTTCGGCAGCCCCGCCGAGCCGCCCCCCTTGATCGGACGCGGCCCCATTCCCCCTCGAAACGAGATCAGGCGTCCTTCTTGTCCAAACCGTAATAGGTGTGGAGCGCCCGGACCGCAAGCTCTGCATATTCCTCATCGATCAGGACCGAGGTCTTGATTTCCGAAGTCGTGATCAGCTGGATATTGATGCCCTTGTCGGCCAGCGCCTTGAACATGGTCGAAGCGACACCGGCATGGCTGCGCATACCGACGCCAACGACAGACACCTTTGCCCCGCCCTTGGAGCCCGAAAGGCGGGCATATTCGAACTTGCCGCCATTTTGTTCGAGCGCGCGGACAGCCTTGTCATATTCGCTGTCGGGCACGGTGAAGGTGATGTCCGTCGTCGCGCCATCATCGGCAATGTTCTGCACGATCATGTCGACAATGATGCCTTCGTCGGCAAGCTGGCCGAAGATGGCTGCAGCCACACCGGGCTTGTCCTTGACGTCGCGCAGGGTGATCTTGGCCTCGGCCTTGGCGAGCGTCACGCCCGAAACGATCTGCTTTTCCATGATCTCATCCTCATCGCAAACGAGCGTGCCGGGAACGCCGGGCTTTCCATCGGGCGCAATCTGGGGCGCATTGGGGTCATCAAAACTGGAGCGCACCAGAAGGCGAACCTTGTGCGCCATGGCCATTTCAACCGAGCGGATCATCAAGACCTTGGCGCCGAGCGAGGCCATCTCAAGCATTTCCTCAAAGGAAATCTTGGTCATGCGCTGGGCCTTGGGGACGATGCGCGGGTCGGTCGTGTAAACGCCGTCCACATCGGTATAGATATCGCAGCGATCCGCGCCGACGGCTGCGGCCACCGCAACGGCAGAAGTATCCGAACCACCGCGACCAAGCGTCGTCACACGGCCATGGGGCGAGATGCCCTGGAAGCCGGTGATCACCGGCACCCATCCATCCTTCATGCGCTTGTCGAGTTCGGTCGGATCGATGCCGGTAATGCGGGCCGCGCCGTGCGCGTCATCGGTATGGATCGGCACCTGCCAGCCGGCAAACGAGCGCGACTGAATACCCATTTCGCTGAGCACGATGGCCATCAGGCCGGCTGTCACCTGTTCGCCCGAGGCAACGACCGCATCATATTCGCGCGCGTCGTGAAATTTGCTCGCCTCGTTGACCCATCCAACCAGTTCATTGGTCTTGCCGGACATGGCGGAGACAACGACGGCGACTTCATTGCCGGCTTCGATCTCACGCTTCACATGGAGAGCGGAATGGCGGATGCGTTCGATATTGGCCATCGAAGTGCCACCGAACTTGACGACGATACGGGCCACTGGCTTCCCCGACTAAAGCGACAATCCAAAGCACTGTCCGCCGAACCCGGCGGTACGCTTTCATTAGCGCGGGGGAATGCCATAAACCGACGATGGGATCAACTGGGATCGCAACCCCTGCGTCAACCCGTGATCGCGCCTGCGGCACCGCGCGCCTTGAATGGAGGCCTCAAGCTAGGCCATATGAAGAACAAAGGAGTTTCCCATGTCCGAGACTACGATCAACGACGCCGAAATCGCCAAGTTCACGGCCATGGCCGAAGAGTGGTGGGACCCCAAGGGCAAGTTCAAGCCGCTCCACAAGTTCAACCCTGTGCGCCTCACCTATATCCGCGACAATCTCATCAGCCATTTTGGCCGTGACACGACTGTCATGCGGCCGCTTGAAGGCTTGAAGATCGTCGATATCGGCTGCGGTGGCGGCCTCCTCTGCGAACCCCTCACCCGGCTTGGCGCGACGGTGACCGGCGTCGATGCGGCTGAACGCAACATCACGATTGCAAAAATCCACGCCGAGAAATCCGGTCTCGACATCGACTATCGCGTCACGACCTCCGAAGCGCTCGTGGCGGCCGGCGAAAAATTCGACGTCGTCCTCAATATGGAAGTCGTCGAACACGTCGATAATGTCCCGCTCTACATGAAAAGCTGCGCCGATCTCGTCGCGCCAGGCGGCTTGATGTTCACCGCCACCCTCAACCGCACCGCCCGCGCCTTTGCTCTGGCCGTGGTCGGCGCCGAATATGTGCTGCGCTGGTTGCCCAGGGGCACGCACGATTGGCGGAAGTTCCTGACGCCCAATGAGATCCATAGCTTGATCACCCGAAATGGCCTGAAAGTCATCGAAGACAAGGGCGTCGTCTTTCACCCCATCGCCGACGAATGGCGGCTTTCGGAGGACACGGGCATCAACTACATGGTTCTCGCGAACCGCCCCGCATAAGACAGAGCCCGCTTGACGCGGGCTCCCTTGTTTATGCCTTAAGCAGATCGTCCTTGCGGACATTGAGGATCAACCGATCCCCTTCGACCCGGTCGATATGCTCGGGGAAGATATAGCGGTCCGAAGCCAGGAACCCGTCGGCGTCGAGCCGGACAAAGCCTTCACGCAGCGCCTTTTCCTGCAATTCGCGCGGTAGCTCGTCACTTGGGCTGAAGACATCAGCGAGCAGAGCCGCCATCGTATTGCGGTCGTCTTCGAGCACAGGGCTTACGCCCGCCGCATCCACCTCGGGCTGATCCGGCGCTTCATCGGTAATGCGGAAAGTCTCGACCTTGCCGATCGAATGCATCGCGCTATCAAAAACCTTCATGCCTTCGGCAATCGTATTTGGAATGGCGTTCATGAAAAAATCCTCCTTCTTGATGAAGGCCGAACGCGTGGCCCAAACCCGGCGTTCATTCACTTTTCTTTTGGTTCGGCCCTAACATCCGGGTCGCTGCGATCACAAACCGTACCGCTCGGTACGGTAATTCCTTGAAGCTGCCCTGGAATGGGTCTAAACAGGTCAACCAATCTCGGCCCCACCGGCGAATAACTTCGAGGACCCGCCATGCCCGTCTATCGCTCCCGCACCACCACTCATGGCCGCAACATGGCCGGCGCACGTGGCCTGTGGCGCGCCACCGGTATGAAAGAAGGCGATTTCGGCAAGCCCATTATCGCAGTGGTCAATTCCTTCACCCAGTTCGTGCCGGGCCACGTTCACTTGAAGGATCTCGGCCAGCTCGTTGCCCGTGAAATCGAGGCCGCCGGCGGCGTCGCCAAGGAATTCAACACCATCGCCGTCGACGATGGCATCGCCATGGGTCACGACGGCATGCTCTATTCGCTGCCGAGCCGCGACATCATCGCCGACAGCGTCGAATACATGGTCAACGCCCACACCGCCGACGCCATGGTCTGCATCTCCAATTGCGACAAGATCACGCCCGGCATGCTGAACGCTGCCATGCGCCTCAACATCCCCGTGGTCTTCGTCTCTGGCGGCCCGATGGAAGCGGGCAAGGCCATCGTCAAGGGTAAGCTCCAGGCGCTCGACCTTGTCGATGCCATGGTGATGGCCGCCGACGATCATTACACCGACGAGGAAGTGCAGGCCGTCGAAGAAGCCGCCTGCCCCACTTGCGGCTCGTGCTCCGGCATGTTCACCGCCAATTCGATGAACTGCCTCACCGAGGCCCTCGGCCTGTCCCTGCCCGGCAACGGTTCCACCCTTGCCACCCATTCGGACCGCAAGCGCCTCTTCCAGGAAGCCGGCCATCTTATCGTCGACCTCGCCCGTCGCTATTACGAGCAGGAAGACGAAACCGTCCTCCCACGCTCCATTGCAACGAAGCAGGCTTTCGAAAACGCCATGGCGCTCGACATCGCCATGGGCGGCTCGACCAATACGGTTCTCCACATCCTCGCCGCGGCTCATGAAGGCGGCGTCGATTTCACCATGGACGACATCGACGCCCTCAGCCGTCGCGTGCCCGTGCTCTCGAAAGTCGCGCCCGCTAAAAACGACGTCCACATGGAAGACGTCCACCGCGCCGGCGGCATCTTTGCCATCCTCGGCCAGCTCGACCGCGCCGGTCTCATCAATCGCAAGGAACCGACGGTTCACGCCGCGACCATGGGCGATGCCATCGACAAGTGGGACATTTCCCGCACCAATTCCGAAAGCGTTCGTCAGTTCTACATGGCTGCCCCCGGCGGCGTGCGCACCACGGAAGCCTTCTCACAGTCCAACCGCTGGGCAGAGCTCGACACCGACCGCACCAATGGCGCGATCCGCTCGCCGGATCATCCCTTCTCCAAGGATGGCGGCCTCGCCGTCCTCAAGGGCAATATCGCCCTCGATGGCTGCATCGTGAAAACCGCAGGCGTCGACGAGTCGATCCTCAAATTCACCGGCCCAGCCCGTGTCTTTGAATCGCAGGACTCGACGGTGAAAGCGATCCTTTCCAACGAGATCAAGCCCGGCGACGTCATCGTCATCCGCTACGAAGGCCCCAAGGGCGGCCCCGGCATGCAGGAAATGCTCTATCCCACGAGCTACCTCAAATCGAAGGGTCTCGGTAAAGCCTGCGCGCTTCTCACCGATGGCCGCTTCTCCGGCGGCACTTCGGGCCTTTCCATCGGCCACGCGTCGCCGGAAGCGGCCGAAGGCGGCGCCATCGGCCTCGTGCGCGAAGGCGATATCATCGAGATCGACATCCCCAACCGCACCGTCAACGTGCTGGTGTCTGATGCCGAAATGGCAACCCGCCGCGCCGAACAGGACAAGCTCGGCTGGCGTCCGGCTCACCCGCGCAAGCGCAAGGTGACCACCGCCCTAAAAGCCTATGCCGCCCTCGTCACCTCGGCCTCCAAGGGCGCCGTCCGCGACACCAAGGCCATCGACAAGCTCTGGCACTGAACGGCATAGAAGGCCGACACAAACGCGATCAGTCCCTCCCCTTGGGAAGGGGGTGGCTAGGTGGGGGGTCTTACCCACACCTCAATACGACAAAGACGTGACAAGCCAGGTGAGCGGTGCTAAAGCCCCGCTCAGCCATTTTAGCGGTCTGCCAAGACAGCTGATCTGGTCAGGCTCGATAGCGGGCATTCCACCCTCCCTATCGGGCCGACCTAATCTCCCAAAATAAATCAATCCGTCACGGTCTTGCCATCAACGACCTTGATCTGCCGTCGACATGCGGCGGCGATCTTTTCGTCATGAGTCGAGATCAGAAAAGTCGTGCCTTCCTTGGCATTGATCTCAGCAATCAGCTCCATGACCTGAGTGGCCGATTCCCGGTCAAGATTACCCGTAGGCTCGTCGGCCAGCACCAGTTCTGGCTGGTTCATCAGGGCCCGGGCGATGGCGACGCGCTGCTTTTGGCCGCCCGAAAGCTGGGTGGCGCGAAAATCCATCCGATGCGACAGGCCTACCCGATCGAGCAGTTCCGCCCCGCGCTTCATTGCGCTCGCGGTCTCCCGACCATGCGTGATGGCCGAGGGGAACACGACATTTTCGAGCGCCGTAAAGTCGGGCAGAAGATGATGGAACTGGAAGACGAAGCCGATATGGCGATTGCGGAATTCGGTCAGGTCGGCGTCAGAGGCCCGGGTGATATCTTCCCCCAACATGACGTGGCTGCCGCTCGTGGGCTGCATCAATGTGCCGAGAATGGTCAGCAATGTGCTCTTGCCCGATCCCGACGGCCCCAGCAGGGCCGCAAGATCCTTATCCTCAAGCTGCATGTCGAGCCCTTTGAGCACCCGCGTCTCCGCCTCACCCTCGCCATAGGTCTTGACCAGGTCCTTAACGTCCACAAGCGCTGTCATTGTCCGATCACCGAAACTGGGTCGACCCGCGCCGCAGCCCGTGCCGGCAAGATCGAGGCAAGGATGGCGCCGATCGCCGTCAGCGCAATGGCGAGCCCATAGGCCCCTTGCCGCACATCGACAGGCAGGCCACCGGGCCGCGCATTTTCCGGCAGCGGAAAGGGCGAGAGTGCAAGATAGCCAAGCCCGGCCCCGATCACGCCACCCAGAAGTCCAATCAGACTGCCTTGCAGCACGAATACGGCGACGACGAAGCCACGCGAAGCCCCGAAGGCCCGCATGATCCCGATCTCGGGGCGCCGCCGATAGGTCGACAGCAGCAGAGCGCTGGCAACGCCGATGACGATCGTGATGAGGGCAAAGGCCTTTATCAGATTGCCCGAGCTCGCCTGGGCTCTCAGCCCGTCGAGCAACTGCGCGTTTCCTTCCGTCCAAGGCGTCGCCTTGAGCCCTGTCTGAGCCGCAAGGCGCTCGGCAAAGACATTGGCGGCATTGAGATCATCGAGCTTGATTTCGACCCGGCTTAGCCCCTGCGGCAGATCGAACAAAGTGCGTGCGGAACTGAGCGTGATGAAGGCCGCCCGCGCGTCCAGCGCCTCGACCCCGATCGAAAAGATGCCATTGACCACAAGGGCACGCTCGACATTCCGATCCGATTGCAGGCGAATGATCTGCCCAACGCCGATACCCAGATCGTCGCCCAGCGTCTTGCCGATCAGCACGCCCGAATTACTGAGACGCACATCGCCCGCAACGAGACGTGCTGCAATATTGGCTATAGCCGAAACCTTATCCGGCTCGACGCCCGTCACCGCAACAGGGGCACGCGACTGCCCCCGCAAGACAAAGCCATTGCCCACGATCTGGGGCGAAACCGCCTTTATCCCGTCCATGGCTTCGATCGCCGGCAGGAAAGCATCCGCCGTGCGCAGCGTTTCCCGTTGGCCGGTCGATTTCTGCTGAACGAGCAGCGCGCCTGACGCATCTGGCATCAACAGTCCCGCATCACGGCTGGGCGCTTCAAGCGTAACGTGTGCGACATCGCCCAATGTGCGCTGCACAAGATAGCTTGCAAGCCCGCCGATCAGGGCGCTCATGAAGATGAAGACGAAAACGCCGACTGCAACCCCGGCAATCAAGAGCCCGGTCTGGGTCTTGTTGGAGGTGAGATAACGCCATGCGATCTTGAAACCGTAAAGCATGGCTCAGCTCGCCGCCACCATATCACCGACCGTGATGCCCGCCGGATCGGTAATAACCACGTCCCCCGCGGTGAGCCCTTCGGTCACGACGACCCGCTCGGCAGGCCAGTCGTTGAAGGCGATGGCGCGCGATACGGCAAGCCCGTTCTCGATGACAAGCACATGACTGTCGGCCCCTTCGGTGACGATGGCGCTGCGCGGCACCGAAAGCACGCCCTCAAAGGCATCAACGATCACATTGGCATTGACCGTCAGGCCCACCGGCAGTTCCACCGGCTCGTCGAAAGCGATCTTGATTGCACGCCCGCCCGTCGAACTATCGACTGTCGGGGCGGCAAATGTCACCGTACCGTGCTGGGCAACGCTGGCGCCAACCGGTTTGAGCAAGGCTTTGAGGCCCGCAGAGACGCGTGAGGAATAAACCTCATCGACGTCGGTCTCGACCACCAGTTCGCTCGTATCGGCAATGACAAAAAGCTGTGTCTGCGTGTCGACCAGTTGCCCCTCGTCAACCTGCCTTGTCAGGACAATGCCTGAGATCGGCGCCCGGATCGTATATTGCGCCACCTGGCGATTTGCCTGTTCCAAGGCTGCTTGCAGCCGCGCCGTTTCGTTGACGGCGCCAGCCAAGGAAAGTTCGGCATCTTCGAGCGTTGAGCGCGATGTATTTTCCCCGAGGGCTCGCGCCCGTTGCGCCGCCGCGTCGGCCTGACGCTGCTTGACCTGCTGCGATTCAAGCGCAGCCTTTGCCTGTTCCGCCTGGGCCTGAGCGAGCGAAGCATCGAGCTCGATCAGGATATCGCCGGCCTTGACAGCCTGCCCTTCGTCAAAGGCAACCGACATTGCTTGAGCCGAAACCGCGGAGCGCACCGTGACCGATGTCTTGGCCGCTATCCGGCCATTGACCGCAAGGAGCTGTTCGATCGGTCCGGCAACCAGGGTCTCGGTCGCCACGACCTTTGACTTCGGCTCCCACGGGCGATTGATCGCGGCATAGGCGGAGCCGGCCAGAATGAGCACGATGACAAAGAGCAGGAGCCCAATGCGCTTTTTTGGCTTTCTCGAGCCTGCTTTTATCGACTTCTGATTGTCTGCCATCTTCCAGCCCCCGCTGATACCTGTTCAACGCTTACGCGTTGATCACAGGGCTGGATCTCTCTCGGCACACCGAGAATAAAGCCCCCAGCCTGAACCGGGGGCTTTTCATTGGCTCTTGTCAGGCCTTCTTGCCAGCGATGGCATCGAGCGTTGCAAAATCTTCGTCGCTGAGCTCGAGCGCAGCGGCGGCGACATTGTCTTCGAGGTGCTTGACCTTGCCGGTCCCCGGAATCGGCAGCATCACCGGCGAGCGCTTCAAGAGCCAGGCGAGCGCAATCTGGCTGCCTGAGGCATTGTGCTTCTTGAGAATTTCGCGCGCCTTTTCATGACCTTCGACCAGTTCACCGCCAGCCAGCGGGAACCAGGGAATAAAGCCTATGCCGTTTTTCTCGCAATAGTTCAGCACATCTTCGCTCTGCCGATTGGCAAAGTTGTAAAGGTTCTGGACAGTCGTGACCTTGAAGTACTTTTGCGCTTCTTCGATATCGGCGACGCTGACTTCGGAGAGGCCCGCATGACGGATAATGCCTTCCTTCTGCATGTCGGCGATGACACCGAACTGCTCTTCGCGCGGCGTCTTGGGATCGATCCGGTGCAACTGCCAGAGATCGATGCGCTCGAGCTTGAGGCGGCGAAGACTCAGTAGCGCGCCTTGCCGCAAAAATTCCGGACGTCCGAGCTGCGGCCATTCATTTGGGCCGGTGCGGGTCAGGCCGCTCTTGGTGGCAACGATCGTACCCTTGGAATAGGGCGCCAGTGCCTCGCCAATCAGCTCTTCGCTGATATAGGGGCCATAGCTTTCCGCCGTATCGATGAAATCGACACCGACTTCCGGCAGGCGCTTCAGGACGCGGATGGCCTCGTCGCGATCTTCGGGCGGACCCCAGATGCCCTTGCCGGTGATGCGCATGGCGCCGAACCCGAGGCGGTTGACCTTCAGGTCACCGCCGATGGCAAAGCTGCCCGACAGGGAAGCGTCGAGTGTGGTCATTTCAGTCACTCCATATGTGGATGCGAAAGGAACTGTTTTCGCGCCGGGTTCGATCCCCGAAAATCGGATCAGCCGGTTGGAATGCCGATCTCGGCGCGCAATTTTTTGGTCAACCCGCTCGCCACCAGAGCATGGGAACGGGCGATATAGGCACGCAAATCATTCGCGCCGAGCGGCGCATCCTGAGTGACCGACACCCATTGCCGCTTGGCAAAATAGGCGGCCTGCTCGACGCCATCGAGCGCCGTCAGGATATCGAAACTGGCCTCGCCGCTCTTGAACACCAGCCGATGCGGCGCAGCGTCCGAAAGAAGACAAAAGACCTTGCCGCCCACCTTGGCGACCCGCGCCTCCCATTGATCGACAAAGCTTACGCCCGGCAATTGCCCAATCTGCGCGTCGAACCCGGCGCGGGTAAAGAGGCTCAATTATGCTCCTCGGGCACATCGGGCAGCGGCAGAAAATCGACGCCATCCTCGATGAGCGCGGCAATTTCATCCTGCGATGCCTGGCCATAAATGCCGCGGGCTTCGACCTCTTCAAAATGGATTTTTCGCGCCTCTTCGGCAAAGCGATCGCCGACATAATCGGCCTTTTCGACGACCTTCTTCCGATACTCCCGCAGCAATTCGCGGAATTTTACCGCTTCCGGCGAGGACGAGGAAAGCGGCACCCGCTCATGGTCCGTGCGCGCCACAGCAGGCGCCATCGGCGCCTTGTCGACCTCGGCGGCACCGCAAACAGCGCAGGTCACGATCCCGCGCGCCTTCTGCTCGTCATAGGCAGAAGCACTCTTGAACCAGGCATCGAAACGATGTCCGCTCGAACACTGAAGGGCGTATTGAATCACGGCTCTTGTCGTCTTCTAGTGGCGCGCCATCGCGCCGGTTAGTCTCGATATAGGCAGCCGGCTCAGCTCTGCAAAGCCGGCGCTGCAAAGTCTTTGGCATTGGCCAGCGCCGGAATGCGTTGTCGAGCCTCGACCGCCGCAGCCGGATCGATATCGGCCAGCAGCACGCCCGGCTCGTCATGAGCGAGCTCGGCAATGATCTTTCCCCAAGGGTCGATCACCAACGAATGGCCATAGGTTGAGCGCCCATTCTGGTGCACCCCGCCCTGCGCCGCCGCGATTACATAAGAGCCCGTCTCGATCGCTCGCGCCCGCAGCAGCACATGCCAATGCGCTTGCCCCGTCGGCACGGTAAAGGCTGCCGGCACCGCGATCAACGTCGCCCCGCCATTGGCGAGAGCGTTGTAGAGTTTGGGGAAGCGCATGTCGTAGCAGATGGAAAAACCGAGAGTGAAATCGCCGATCGGCGTCACCACCGCTTCCTCGCCGCCCCTATAGGTCGCGCTTTCGCGATAGGCGTTGAGCCCGGCGATGTCGGCATCAAAGAGGTGAATCTTGTCATAGACCGCCTGCTGGCTGCCATCGGGCGCAAACAGCACAGACCGATTGGCGAAGCGCCCATCCTCGAGCGGCACCGGCAACGAACCGATATGGATATGCACGCCCAGCTCGCGCGCCAATTCACCGACGCGCTTGAGCTGCGGATGGTTCTCGAACGGCGCCGCCACCTCGCGCAATTGCTCCCGGTTTTCCGGAAAGATCATGGTGACCTCGGGGGTCAGCACGTAATCCGCGCCCTCGGCCACGGCCTGCCGAACCATCGGTTCGAGCGCGGCGAGATTAGCCTCGGGATCAAGCCCCGAACGCATCTGGATGGCGGCGATCTTCATGACGCTGAACCCTGGAGTCGTTATTGCGCGAGCAGTGGGTCGAGACCACCTGCACGATCAAGCGCAGCCATATCATCGTAGCCGCCGACATGGGTATCGCCAATGAAGATCTGCGGCACGGTGCGGCGGCCATTGGCCCGCTGGGTCATCGCGGCGCGCAGATCAGGGTCGAGCACGGTGATCTCGGTATAGTCCGCGCCCTTTTCGTTCAGCAGCGATTTGGCCGCATGGCAATAGGGGCAGGTGGGGGTCGTGTAGATTTCGATTTTGGCCATGGGATGGGGCTCCGTCGAGAGGTTGAACTCTTATATGGGGTCTTCATCTCCCCTGACAACGCGCGCAAAGGTCAGAATATCCACCCCAATCGCGCCCCCGCGCAAAAGCGCGCGCGTTGCTGCCTTCACTGTCGCCCCCGTCGTATAGACATCATCGACCAGCACCACGCGCCGTCCCCGCAACCGCATCAGCGCATCGGGATGGGCCGAAAACGCCCCCTGCACATTCCGCGCCCGCCCGTCGCCCGAAAGCCCGATCTGCGATCGCGTCTTTCGGTGCCGTTTGAGCAAATGCGGATCGACGTCTAAAATCAATTGCCGTCCCAGCGCCTGGGCCAGCAACAGGGATTGATTATAGCGCCGAAAGCGCAATCGGCTCGCATGGAGCGGCACCGGCACGAGCAGCGGCCGCGCGCTCCAAAATTCGTGCCCAGCCCCATTCATCAGTCGCGCGCAAAACGGCGCCAACTCCGTGCGATCCCCAAATTTAAGCCGTGTAACCAGCGCCTGCGCCACCGCCCCATAGCGCACCGCAGCGCGTGCCCGCGAAAAGGGCGGCGGATCGGCCAATGCCTCGGCGCTCACGGCATCGTGCCCAAGCGAAATCTCGAACGGAATGCCCAACACCGGGCAGAGTGGCGCCGTAATCGCCCCGAGCTTCGAAAAGCACGCCCCGCAAATGCCTTGCCCGCCCGCAATCGGCGCACCACAAGACGCGCAGAATGGCGGATAAAGCTGGTCGAGCAGCATGGCGCCGAGCGCCCTTGCCTGCGCCGCAAGGCCTGCGATCAGATCAGCCCCTTTGACTTCCCGCGGCCCCATCTCCATAAGGCCAGTATTGCCCCCTGGCGCAAATACCGCCAGTTCTTTCGGAGGACATTTTCATGTCCCAGCCACCACGCATTTTTGACGCTGCCGCGATCAGCAACCACCTTCGCCGTCGCCCCTCACGCGAAAATTTCGTTCGGGATCTGGTCTTCGACGATCTCGCCGATCGCCTCGGCGCCCATATGCGCGATTTCACCGACGCGATCCTGATCGCCCCCGATGTCGATCTCCTGCCGTCTGAAGTTTCGACCGGCTCGAGCCGGGTCACCTTCCATCCCGTCGAGGCCTTCGCCAATGAGGATTTCCCGGACCTGCCGCCGGGCGAATTCGACCTCGTCGTCTCCCTCCTTCATCTTCAGGCCGTCAACGACGTACCGGGCCATCTCGCCCGCCTCCGCGCCAAGCTGCGCCCCGATGGGCTCCTCCTCGTCGCCATGATCGGCGGCGAAAGCTTTAGCGAATTGCGCGAAGCCTTTCTTGCCGCCGATGTCGCCACATCAGGCGGCGCCTCGGCGCGGGTCGCCCCCATGGTGCAGGTCCGCGATGGCGGCGCCCTTCTCCAGCGCGCCGGCTTTGCCCTGCCGGTCGCCGATGTCGAAACTCATCGTGTCCGCTATTCGAGCGCCATTGCCCTCATGGCCGAACTCAAGACCTTGGGGGCGTCCAATCCCCTCGTCGACCGGCCAAAAAAGTTCGCCACCCGCGCCCTGATCGCCAAGGCCGCCGAAGCCTATCACGAGCGCTCATCCGACGCTGATGGCCGCGTCCGTGCGACGCTCGAAGTGATCTGGCTCGCCGGCTGGGTGCCGCACGAAAGCCAGCAAAAGCCGCTGCGCCCCGGCAGCGCCAAGGTCAGCCTCAACGACATTCTGAAAAAGGACTAGAATGGACCTTCTAAAGGGCCACATCGCCATCATTTCCGGCTCGCCCGGCTCGGGCAAGACGACGACGGCCGAAGCCATCGCCCACCGCCCCGGCATCGCCAAGGTCCATGTCCATTCCGACGATTTCTGGGGCAATATCAAAAGCGGCCATATCCCGCCCTGGCTCCCCGAAGCCGATGCGCAGAACCGCATGGTCAATCACATCGCGGCCGATGTGTCTGCCCGCTATGCCGAGCAAGATTATCTCGTCCTCCTCGATGGCGTCGTCCGCCCCTGGTGGCTCCCGGCGTTCCAGGCCACCGGCCGCCCGGTGCACTACATCGTCCTCCGCACCTCCGTCGAAGACGTGGTCGCCCGCTGCCTTGCCCGCGGTGGCGATAGCCTGACCGATCCCGAAGTCGTCTCTGGGCTCCACAGCGAGTTCGCCGATCTCGGCGCCTATGAAAAGCACGCTCTCCCAACCGCTGGCCTTGACCGCGACGCAACTATCGACGCCGTCATTGCCGCGCTTGAAAGCGGAGATTATCGTCTCCCCTGACTTTGGGAGGACATAATGAAAGAGTGCAAGGTGATCCGTGGTGGCGCAGGCTTTCACGGCAAGCAGGGGATGGATTATTTCTCGGGCGTCTCGGCTGAAAGCGCCGGGGCCACCGGCCTCTGCATGCATCTTCTGGTCCTGCCGCCCGGCGGCAAGGCCAAGCCGCATTTCCACGAACGTCACGAGACAGCCATCTACCAGATCGAAGGCTCGACCTCGTTCTATCATGGTCCGAACCTTGAATTCCTCGATGAAGTGCTTGAGGGCGATTACGTCTATATCCCAGCCGGCGTGCCCCACCAGCCGT
>CAJYKO010000254.1 GCA_913775215.1 uncultured Devosia sp.
TTCGTCGGTTCCGGCGCGCCAAAGTTTGCGCTGATTGCCGACCGCATCATGCCCACGGAGTAATTCATGCCTCGCGCAATAGTCTGCCTTCTCGACAGCGTCGGCATCGGGGGCGCGCCAGACGCCCACCAATATGGCGACCAGGGCGCGAACACTGTCGGCCACATCGCCGAATGGGCGGCCGAGGGTAGAGCGAATAGGGTAGGTCTGCGGTCCGGTCCCCTCAATGTTCCGAACATGGATGCCATGGGCCTCGGCGCAGCGATCAAGTTATCTACGGGCACCCTGCCGCCCAATCTTAGCGACATGCCAACAGGTGGTCGGTTCGGCGTCGGTCGAGAGGTGTCGCGCGGCAAGGATACCCCGTCTGGCCACTGGGAAATTGCTGGCGTGCCAGTGCCATTCGATTGGGGCTATTTCCCACAGTCAGAGCCGGCCTTTCCGCCACATCTCATCGAAGAATTCATCCGCCGCGCCGAACTTCCCGGCATTCTCGGGGACAAGCATGCCTCGGGTACGGACATCATCGCCGCGCTTGGCGAAGAGCATATCCGAAC
Organism: uncultured Devosia sp.; assembly: GCA_913775215.1. Taxonomy (GTDB): domain Bacteria; phylum Pseudomonadota; class Alphaproteobacteria; order Rhizobiales; family Devosiaceae; genus Devosia. Next base: position 558 of record CAJYKO010000254.1, read on the forward strand.
CGGCAAACCGATCTGCTACACCTCGATAGACAGCGTCTTCCAGATTGCCGCGCATGAAAGCCAATTTGGACTCGAGCGGCTTTACGAGATCTGCAAGATTGCTTTTGAGCTGACCGAACCGCTCAATATCGGCCGCGTTATCGCCCGGCCTTTTGTCGGCGAAACCCCTGAGACGTTCAAGCGGACCGGCAACCGCCGCGATTTTGCCATTGCACCGCCTGAGCCGACCCTCCTCGATCGCAATCAGGCGGCGGGCAATCAGGTCTATGCTGTTGGAAAAATCTCGGACATTTATGCCGGCTCCGGCGTAACTCACAAGATCAAGGGCACGGGCATTCCGCAACTCTTCGACAAGACGCTGGACGCCATGGAAATGGCGGCCGACCGGGCGTTCATCATGACCAATTTCGTCGATTTCGACAGCGAATATGGTCATCGCCGCGACGTGGCCGGCTATGCTGCAGCGCTGGAACTCTTCGATGCGCGGCTGCCAGAACTCATTGCCAAGATGCGGCACGACGATCTTTTGATCCTCACCGCCGACCACGGCAATGATCCAACCTGGCCGGGAACCGATCACACCCGCGAACAGGTGCCGATCCTCGTCTTTTCCCCAGCCCTCCCCAAAGGAGAGATTGGCATTCGGCCCACCTTCGCCGATATTGGCGAAACTATTGCTGCCTGGTTGGGCCTGGCCCCGGGCCGCCACGGCAAGTCCTTCCTTTGAGCCAATGAGGTGATCGAGATGAGTAAAACGGTGGGTAGCGTCACGGTCATCGATCACCCCTTGATCCAGCATAAGCTGACGATCATGCGCAACAAGGAGACATCGATTGCCGGCTTCCGGCGGCTCTTGCGCGAAATCGCGCACCTGATGTGCTACGAAGTCACGCGCGATCTCGAACTTGAAATGATCCCGATCGATACGCCGATGGCGGCTATGGACTCGCCCGCTATCAAGGGCAAGAAACTGGTCTTCGCCTCGATCCTGCGCGCCGGCAACGGTCTCCTCGATGGTATGCTCGACCTCGTGCCCGCGGCGCGCGTCGCCCATATCGGGATCTATCGCGACCACGAAACGCTTGAGCCCGTCGAATACTATTTCAAGGCGCCGTCCAATCTCGAAGACCGGCTGATCATTGTCGTCGATCCGATGCTGGCGACGGGCAATTCGGCAACGGCGGCGATTGAAAAGCTCAAGGAGCGCGGCGCCAACAATATCCGCTTCCTCTGCCTCCTGGCTGCGCCCGAGGGCATCGCCAATTTTGAGACGGCGCATCCGGACGTGCCGGTCTACACCGCCTCAATCGACAGCCATCTCAACGAGAAGGGCTATATCATCCCCGGCCTAGGCGATGCCGGTGACCGCATGTACGGCACCAAGTAAGCCATGACCAAGCTCGCGCATTCGATGATCCGAGTCATCGACGAGGCTCGTTCCGTCGATTTCTATCGGCGTGCCTTCGGGCTTGAAATCGTTAACCGGATCGAATTTGCCGAATTCACGCTGGTCTATATGGCGCATGAACTCGACGGCTTTGAGCTTGAGCTGACCATCAATCACGGTCGGACCGAGCCTTATACGCTTGGCGACGGCTATGGTCACCTTGCCGTCGTCGTCGATAATCTCCAAGCCGAGCACGATCGGTTCACTGCCGAGGGGTTTACCGTCGGCAAGGTGGTCGATTTCAAGAACGGCAATACGCCCGTCGCGCGCTTCTTCTTCGCGACGGACCCGGATGGCTACAAGATCGAAGTCATCCAGAAGGGCGGCCGTTTCCAGTAGAGGCCGCAATTAAAAACCCCGGATCGCTCCGGGGCTTTTTGTTATTTCGCCTTGAGCGGCAGGCCGAGGGCGATCAGCTCTGCGCGGAGCGCGGCGGGCTCCTTGAAGTGGATGCCGTGCATACCGAACTTGCGGGCAGCGACGATGTTTGGTTCGCTATCGTCGATGAAGACGCAGCTATCGGGCGCAAAGCCGTAGCGCTCGCAGAACACGCGATAAATGCGCGGATCGGGCTTCACGAGACCTTCGAGGCCAGAGACGATGACACCATCGAACTTCTCGAGGAATGGCCATTCGCCGAGGCAACTCACCCACTTTTCCCACGAGAAATTGGTGATGGCAAAGGTTGGGATATCCTGTTCGATCAGCTCATTGTGGATGTCGATCGTACCCTGGATGAAGTCGCCGAGGGTTTCCTTCCACCTGAGGTCAAAGGCCTGGATTTCGCGCCAGTATTTTGGGAAGCGCGTGATCAGCTTGGCGACGCCCTCGGCATAGACTTCGCCGGCGTCGAATTCGAGGTTCCAGTCGCTCGTGCAGATGGTTTGGTGAAACCACAGCGCATCCTCTTCGCTCTCGAAGAGCTTGCGGAACAGATACATAGGATTCCAGTCGACGAAAACGCCGCCCAGGTCGAAGACAGGGATGATTGTGTCGTTCATGCTCTTGATCGGTTCGGGGTGAAGCTATCCGCTTCTGGCACGGTTGAAACGTGCGGGCAATCGCAGCCTGTCACGACAGCGTCAGGTCAGATCGATCCTGCCGCCAAAGCGCGGCATGAACAGGGCCGAACGATTGAGGTCGAACGTGTTCTTGAACACAAGGCCAAGTAATGGCTTGTAAGAATAGCGCACCTCGGACGCGATCACTGTCTGGCCCTTGGCGATCGCGATAGTTTCCGCTGGCAAGGAGTAGGGCTTGCCTGTCGGGTATTCTGTGACGGTGGTGGAGTACTTCCCGTCTGCAAATCGTGCGGACCAGAGGACAGACGTTTGTCCGGTCGACGAGACTGAAACAGCCGTGACTGTCTGTGTCAGTCCGCTGGTGGCATAGGGAGACATGATGCTGGTTGCAGCACCGAAATAGTCCTTCATCTGGTCGCTGGTGATCGTCTTGTTGGCGCGCGCCACGAGGTCTCCCACCGCCCCGGAAACCGTCTGAACCTTTCGATCAGCGGTCAACAGGGAAGCAGCTTCCGAACAGCCGACATAAAGCGTGAGCATAAGTGGCACGACCAAAGCGAATTCGATAGCCGCCGTGCCGTTCTCTCTGCGAAGGAAGCGGCGGAAAGAGACGATCAGTTCTCTCATCAGAACGGCTCATTTCTGAAGACGGTCGCTGCACCCATGAGCAGCCTTCCATCGCCCAGCCGGTTGTCGGTAAGGGGGAGCTGGAGAATGGACGGATAACGGTAGTAAACCTGCACCATCACGACGCCCGAAGCGACGCCGGGCTGCCATTCGTCCGATTTGGCCCATTTGCAATTGACCTTGCAGTTTAGATCGAGCGGCACCTCATAGTCAGCCGACTGAAACTTGTCGATTTGCCGGACGCTGACATACATGTCCGAGCAGTCGCCGAAGAGGCCATAGAGCCGATCGCAGACCCCTTTCTTGTAGTCGCTAACGGTCCAGCCGCGCCGTTGCACCTCGCCAGTTCGGATCAGACGGCTCGTATCCTGCACCCCACTTTCGAGGACTTGCGCGGCGAGATAGGTGACCGAGGTTTCGAGGATGGCGCCAAGCAGCGCGAAGAAAATCGGCGCCAGAAGCGCGAACTCCACCAGAGTTGCCCCGCGCGTATCGCGGACGAATGATTTTCTTTTTGACCGTAACATGCCCTGTCCACTGGCCGAGCTTTGCCCGACACTGAACCGATCATGGCTAAGGGTGCGTTAGCTTTCTGACGCGCAGTAATGGAAATGCGGACGAAGGTTAAGCGTCAGTAAATCAATTGCCGGCTGACTGGATCAGCTGCGAGGACGCAAGCACCTGGCTGGTAAAGGTGCTGTCGTCGCCCAGCATGACCGTTGGTTGGCAGACGGGCGCGCACGAGAGGGTAGTGCGCAATTGCCCTTGATAGACAGTCGTAACGCCGGCCTGCATCTGGACGACATCGATCAACGTGTCGGCGATCGGCTCTCCATAGGCGTCGAGCACGATCAGGTTCGTCTGGCCGTAGCTTTTGCCCGTCAGGATGAGTGTCTGGGGGTCCTGGATCGTCACGTCTGCAATCCCTGGATTGCCAACGATCACGGTGGCTGCCGGCGCACTCATGCGCAAAACGCGCGCCATGTTTACCTTCACATCGATCGGGGCGCTGTCCACGGCGAAACCCGGCGTGGTGGCAGCGAGCACGAGGCAGAGGCCCAATGGGGCGAAATGACGGAACATGGCACACATCCGGCGAACACGACGGACACAGCATCGTACGGAATGGTAAACGCTTAGCAAACAAAGGTGGTTAACAACAGATATCAAAAAACGTAAGATATTGATGGCGCTCAATGAAAAAATGTAAGTAATTCGAGTTTGCGAGATGTGCGTAAAATGCAATATATTTATGCAAAGCACTGAAAACCATGGTTGTTTTTATAGGGGTTCTGCGTGTTGCTGTGTCAGTAATTAACGCAATGGCAACGAGTGGCGACTAGGTTTGCCCCATCTTCGTTGTGATCGACCGTGAGGCATCACGAGGACGTGTAAAAGGAGCCTGGGATATGAACATTTTCGCACGTTTCGCGCAGGACGAATCCGGCGCAACTGCAATCGAATACGGCCTCATCGCCGCACTGATCTCCGTCGTCATCATTGG
>CAJYKO010000255.1 GCA_913775215.1 uncultured Devosia sp.
CACGAGACAGCCATCTACCAGATCGAAGGCTCGACCTCGTTCTATCATGGTCCGAACCTTGAATTCCTCGATGAAGTGCTTGAGGGCGATTACGTCTATATCCCAGCCGGCGTGCCCCACCAGCCGTTCAATCCGACAGGCCAGACAGCCCGGGCCTTGATCGCCCGCACCGATCCCAAGGAGCAGGAAAGCGTCGTGCTGCTCCCCGAAAGCATGAGCCGGATCTAGACTTCCGCAATCTTTTGAATGGTTTACGCGCATATGGCCGGTTTTTTCCGCCACGACATAGGTTTAGGCGCAAACTTACCGAAAAGTTAGCCTTGTTTCTTTACACCGGGAACAGGCCCGAAGCCGCGAACAGGCTTCTGCCATCGACGAAGTTGCCGTCGCCGTCCGCCAGACGGACGAAATGACCCAGCACAACGCCGCTCTCGTCGAACAAACCAACGCAGCCATCGAGCAGACGGAAGGCCAGGCCACCGAGCTCGATCGCATGGTCGACATTTTCAAGCTTGGCCACGACGCCGCCTCGGCAGCCTACGCCTCGGCTCCTCGCGCCACAGCCCCACGGCCCAAGCCCGCACCGCAAAAGGCCGCCGCAGGCCGTTACTTTTCACAAGGCAACGCCGCCATCTCGGAAGACTGGAGCGAGTTCTAAGGCCTCGCGTCCCCCCCCCTCCCAACCGCCCCCTGAAGAGGGAAGAACTAATTGAGTTTGCTACCAAGCCTGTGTGCCACTGGCAGATTCCTCCCCCTATCAGGGGGAGGCTAGGTGGGGGTGGCCGAGAGGCTTTGGTTCCCGGCAAAACCCCGAACAAAAAAGGCCGGCATCGCTGCCGGCCTTTTCCATTTTCACTTCGACAAAACCGCTTATGCGGCTTCTTCGTCGCTTTCGCTTTCGGCCGCATCGGCCTTGGTGCGCTTCGGGCTCTTGGCGAGCTGCTTTTCGATCAACTGCACGGCTTCGGTCAGCGTCAGCTTGTTGACGACGCTGATTTCGCGGCTCATGCGGTCCATGGCCTGCTCGAAGAGCTGGCGTTCGGAATAGCTCTGCTCGGGCTGGTCGTCGGAGCGATAAAGATCGCGCACAACTTCCGAGATGGCGATCAGGTCGCCCGAATTGATCTTTGCTTCATATTCCTGGGCGCGGCGCGACCACATAGTGCGCTTGACGCGGGCGCGGCCGGTAACGGTATGCAGAGCGTTGTTGACCTCTGCTTCCTCGGCGAGCTTGCGCATGCCGACAGATTTGATTTTACCCGTGGGAACGCGAAGGGTCAGCTTGTCCTGCTCGAAGCTGATGACGAACAGCTCGAGGGTCAGGCCGGCAACCTCTTGCTCTTCGATGTTGGCAATCAGGCCGACGCCATGGGCCGGATAGACGATATACTCACCCGTCTTGAACCCGAGCCGCTGCTGAGACTTCTTGGCTACCATAAACTGGAACTCCTTGTTGACGCCCCAGAATGGCCAGTTCCTCGCGGAAAAGACTGTCCATCCATACTACCGCCCCAAAAAGGGGCCTTGTAGCAGTACAAGCACCCATGAGCTTCGGTTCCGCTTTGTTCCGAAGCGCCATGCAACAGGAGATGTTGTGTCAAAAAAATCGTGCCTGAAGGCACGCTTTGGGTGAAGGGCTAAACTGCATTTGGTAGGACCATAGCACAAAAAATCAGCAAAATCAAAAGGAACGAATCGCTGGGCTCAGCGTTCGCCTGACTTCGCCTTTCGTGCGACGATTCCGTGACAAATGCAGGCGCCTCCGCGACTTAACCGTCGAAGGCTATCTTCAAGAACGCTCAGTCGCCTTCGCCAGCCGTTTCCGAGAAGTACTTTTCGAGCTTGCCCTCTTCGCCGTCGCGTTCCTTGGCTTCGGGCAATTCGTCGCGGCGCTCGGTCAAGTTCGGCCAGACGGCCGAATACTTCCGGTTGAGCTCGAGCCAGTTGTCGAGCCCGCTTTCGGTATCGGGCTTGATGGCCTCTGCCGGGCATTCCGGTTCACAGACGCCGCAATCGATGCATTCATCGGGATGAATGACCAACATATTCTCGCCCTCATAGAAACAGTCGACCGGGCAGACTTCCACGCAATCGGTGTATTTGCAGGCGATGCAATTGTCAGTGACGATATAGGTCATAGAAAGGGCAGTCCTTGGCGGTCATCGCGGCCGGGGCGGGCCAAGCGACAGTCTCAACGGCTTTGGTGCTAAACTTTTTTGTGCGGGCCTGCAAGCGTCGAACCAGCCGCAAAAGCCCATCTCATTCCAGCAAGCACTTTGGAGCTTACGGCCTTTGCGCGTGGTTGGATTACTCGTCCTCGTTGCGCAGCGCATCGGTTTCCCGGCGCTCTTTCTTGGTGGGCCGACCAGACCCCACTGGCCGCTCGGCAATTGCCGCTTCAAAGGCACTGCGCTCCTGTCGGAGCGGCTGGGGCGGCGACATGTCCTCATAAAGCCCCTGCGCCTCGCTCGCCGGCCCCCGCCGCGTCCCGGGGTCAAGCACGCGCCAGACAACGATCCGCCCATGGAGCGACATGGTCAGCACATCGCCCGCTCCGATCTTGTGATCGCTGCGTTCGGTCCGCTCGGAATTGACCCGGACGGCGCCGGTCTCGATGATTTTTTGGGCAAGGGTGCGCGACTTGACGGCGCGCGAGAAAAAGAGGAACCGGTCGAGCCGCTCCTTTCGGAGAGGTTCGCCCGGCCCCGTCAAACTCTACTCCTTCTTGCCGCGCAGGGCGGCAAGGGCTGCAAAGGGGCTGTCGGGATCGAAAGCCACCTTGCGTTCTTCACGCGGCGGGCGACGGTCATTGCGTTCAGGACGCTCGGACTTGTCGGGACGCTGACGGTCCTCGTTGCGCGGCCGGCCATTGCCTGGCTTGCCCTGCGGACGGGCATTGGCGGCATCGCCCTCGGGCCGACGCGGGCCAGTAGGACGCGAGCGATCCGGGCGACCGCGGCCTTCGGGCCGGGCCTGAGCCCCTTCTGCGCCTTCCGGACGGCGATTGCCTGGCTTGCGGCCATTGTGGTTGTTGTCGTTGTGGCGACGGCCACCGGGGAACCAGATTTCGTCGAATTCGGGCTCAGCCGGAGCCGAGGCTTCCGCGGCCTTGGCCTCGTCGATCACGCCCTCAGCCGCAGCCGGCGCCTCTTCCACCGCAAAATCAGCTGCAGCCTCGGCAACGGGCGCCGCTTCTGCCGGGGCATCGACGTCAGTGGCGTTCTCAGAAAGAACCGCATCAAGCGCGGGCGCTTCGGCCCCAACCTCTGCGGCCGCAACAGGCGCTGCCACCTTGGGCGTCCGCCGCACGCGATAGCCAAGCGAAGTCAGGATCGAGGCAAAATCTTCGCCCGAACAACCCAGCAGGCTCGTCATTTCGACGGTCACACGGAAACCATTGCCTTCCGCGGCCCCGGCCGGCGGCTCGCCCTGGAAGCGGGTCGGATCGATCGCGATCAGCGGACGGATGATATCGGCGAGACGCTCCAAAATATCGACGCGTACGGCACGCTTGCCGGCCACCTTGAAGCCTGCGATCTCATAAAGCCGCGTATCGACTTCCGGATCGACAAGAAAAGAAGTCCGGCCGGACAGAACGATATGGGGAATATCGGTCACGCCCGGCTGGCGGATGCCACCATTCCGAAGCGCAAACAGGATCAGGGCCAGTTCGCGCGGCGCAGGCTTGAGCGAGAGCGGCAGGTAGATGTGATAGGCGCCGAACTTGATGCCGAGCTTGCGCATCTTGCCGCGCACGTCCTGGTCGAGGTTCTTGACCTCATCGGCAACCTGCCCGCGTGGCAAAAGCCCCAGATGCTCGAAAAGCTGGAAAGCGATGCCGCGCGCCGGGCCATCGATATCGGCCGGCGCTTCAAGCGCCATGACCTGTTCGAGGGTCGTATTGATATGGTGGCGCAGCCAGAGCGCCAGACGATCCTGCACCCGTTCGAGATCGGTGCCGGTCAGCGATTCGTCGGCAAGGATCAGAATGCGTGGCCGGTAAAGGCTATCGCCTTCGGCCAGTTCGGCGACGATATCGCCGCGCCAGCGCAGGCGGCCATCGGTGGCCAGAACGAATTCTTCATTGGGCGCGCCCGCCAGACGGTCGGCGCGATTGCGGATCTCTGGAGCCACGACCTGATCCGCGGCACTGCGCGTGCCCTTGGCGTCAAGCTCGCCATCCATACGCGCCAAAGTAAAGCGGAAGCCTTCGAGCGTGCCGAGAAGATGGCCCTCAAGCCTCACTTCGCCGCGCTCATTGATCTCGGGAGATACCATACGTTTGTCTTTCAGATGGCGGAGCAGCACGCTGGTGCGCCGGTCGACGAATCTCTGCGTGAGACGCTCGTGGAGCGCATCACTCAGGCGATCTTCAATCTCTCGGGTCTTTTCGCGCCAATGTGATGGGTCTGCAAGCCAGTTTTTGCGGTTGGCGACGAAGGTCCACGTCCGGATCTGCTTGATCCGGTGACTAAGTGTCTCGATGTCACCCTCTGCATTGTCGCAAAAGCGAACCTGCTCGGCAATCCAGTCTGCGTTGACCGATCCATTTTGCCTCAAATCCGAAAAGATTCGGGTGACGATCTCGCCATGCGCTGCCGGCGATATCCCCTGATAGTCGGGGGTCTGACAGCATTCCCAAAGGAGTTTGACCGCTTCGTGGCCACGCGCCAGCGCACCAGCCTCATTGCGCGACAAAAATTCGAGCGCCAATTGATCGGTCGCGATCGGCACGCGCGTCAGCGTCTTGTCATCCGGGGACTTTTCAAGGCTCGAGCGCAGCCGGTCGATAGAGGAAAAATCCAGCACCGAATTGCGCCACTGCAGCACCTTGATGGGCTCGAAATCGTGCGTTTCGAGCTGCACCACCAGCTCTTCGTCGAACGCGTCCGTCCCGCCAGTCACCCCAAAGGTGCCATTGCGCTTGTGCCGCCCGGCGCGGCCCGCAATCTGGCCCATTTCCGCCGGCGTCAGCGGCCGGCTCTGGCGCCCATCGAATTTCATGTCGTCGGCAAAGGCCACATGATGGATATCGAGATTGAGCCCCATGCCGATCGCGTCGGTGGCGACGAGAAAATCCACGTCGCCATTCTGATAAAGCTCGACCTGCGCATTGCGCGTGCGGGGGCTCAGCGCGCCCATCACCACCGCCGCCCCGCCCCGCTCGCGACGGATCAGTTCGGCAATCGCATAGACCTGCCGGGCCGAGAACGCGACGATGGCGCTGCGGCTCGGCTGGCGCGAAATCTTTTTCGATCCCGCATACATGAGCTGAGAAAAGCGTGGCCGCTCGATGATCTCGGCATGGGGCAGCAGCTTGAGGATGACACTCGCCATCGTGCCCGAGCCTAAAAGCAGCGTCTCATGGAACCCGCGGGCCTTAAGAATGCGATCGGTAAAAATATGCCCGCGGTCAAAATCGGTCGCGGTCTGGATTTCGTCGACCGCCACGCAATCAACATGGATATCCATCTGCATGGCTTCCACCGTCGCCACCCAATAGCGCGGCTTGGGCGGCACGATCCGCTCCTCGCCCGTCACCAGCGCCACGGCCTGTTCGCCGACCCGCTCGACGACGCGGGCATAAACTTCACGCGCCAGAAGCCGCAGCGGCAGGCCGATCATCCCGGTGGGATGGGCCAGCATGCGCTCGATGGCGAAATGGGTCTTGCCGGTATTGGTCGGCCCCAAAATGGCCTTGACCGACTGTGAGGATGCAAACGTCATTGCCCATCAATGTAGGGTGCGCAGGTGCCTCTGGCGAGGGGGCAGCGCGTATTGTCCCACAAGAGGACGGATTTTGTGATCCTAGATTCGAGCCTTAAGGCTTGGAACACAGGAGGAACGAACGGGGACAGAATCGGTTTCGACTCATAAATCCGGCTTTGTTCACCGCCACATCTAGTGGTGCGTTTTTGGCGCAGCCACTAGCACCACAGCGAGATCACCTGTCCCGCCTGCATCTAACCTAAAACCTCTTCAGCTTCCTTACCATTCGGTAAAAATCCACCAAAACCGGCACTTTCGTAACGCCGCCTTAAATCGCGAACACCCAAATTTTCTTCGACCTTAAGACCTGCACCCAGGCGATCTGCCGCTGCCGAGGCAAGAAATTTACCCTTTAGCATTTGACGTTCCAGATTGGATCGTCGGCGACGGCGATCTGCCGACGTTGCGCCGCATTCCAACCGCCGTTAAAACCACCCAAAGCCCAATGTCCCAAACCGGGTCAGTTTTCCAACCTCGCCCAGACCCAGCTTAACCCTTGGCCCAAAGCAGGAACGAACAGGGTCAGAATCACGATTGCCCCAAAAATCCGTTTTTGTTCTCAACCAAAGCTGGTGGCCAAAGCCGCCCCGGACCACCAGCAGCCAGAGCCAGTCCCCAAAACCGCCCCAAACCCATTTACGCAGCCAAACAAAGCGTAAATTTCGCCCTGCGACTCGGCTTTCCGAACCATCCGTTACCGCAAAGAAAAAGGGCGCCGCAGCGCCCTTAACGTCCCAAGTCCCGCAATCCGCGGCGCTCAGAACCCAAAATTGAGAAAAAACCCTTTGACCGTCCCAGCCCGGGACAAGATCCTCAGTTCTCGGACTTGACCAGAACCATGGACAAATCGCCCATCGAAGTGCCCAGCAGCACGCGATAAGGAATAAAATAGCCCGTTTCGCCGAGCGGCATGTACCAGATCAGGATGCGGCTTTGGTCGGCGAGGTAATTGGTGATCTCGTTGCTCTCATAATGACCCGAGATCGGCTCATAATCGATCGAGCAGAGAACGACCGGCCCCTGATAGCCCGTGCGTGGCGAGGTCGCCTCGTCGTCCTTGACGAAGCTCATGTCGAGGTTGAAGCGCTCGACGCCGGTAAAGATGCGCATGCGGCGATCGCAGATCGACTTGTCGAGCGCGCTGCCCTTGAGCACGAAGGCCGAAACGAAATCGCCAACCCCCGTCAAATGCCCCCGCTCGACCGGCACGCGATCATATTCGACAACGGGCGGGTCGACCTTGAACGAGGTCACGTTCTGGCCGGCAAAGCCGACATCGACCTTGAACGTTTCGCCATTGGCGCGCGTCTCGATCGAAAAGCTTTCCGAGCGCAGCGTCGAGCCAGAGGAATTGCCCTTGGCCGTCACATTGGCCGTGCCGCTCGCGACCACCGCGCCGAGCCCGGCCACATTGGCTTTAACGCCGATCGAATAGGCGCTGCCGCTATCGTCGAGATCGATATGCATCATGGCAACATTGATGCCGCCAAGGGTCAGCACATAGCTGGCGGTGGCATCGACGGGCGCCGCCTGGGCCTGGGAAAGGCCGAGGACAAGAGCGAGGGAGGCAAGGCTGGTACGGATCAAGGCAAAGGTCTCGGCTCGGGCAAAAGGCGAGCGTCTGGCCCTCTGCGAATCACGATAGAAGGCCAAATTGCCGGGCGCGCGTGGCACTGGCAAGGCACTCGCAGGTCTTTGAGCCCGGCTTTGCCTTGACGGGGCGGGCCATTTTCTCTAAGACGCCCGCAGATTTCATCACAATCGAGGCCCGTTGCGGAACCCTCCGCCACGCAGGACCTTTACACAAATAGGAATTCTATAAATGGCACGTCGCTGCGAACTCACCGGTAAGGGCGTTCTCGTGGGCAATACCGTTTCCCACGCTCTCAACCGTCACCGTCGTCGTTTCCTCCCGAACCTGATCAATGTGACGCTGATCTCCGACGCGCTGCAGCGCCCGGTCAAGCTGCGCATTTCGGCTGCTGCCCTGCGTTCGGTCGAGCACCGCGGTGGTCTCGATGCATTCCTCATCAAGCAGGATGACGCCGACCTGTCCCCGCTGGCTCTCGGCATCAAGAAGGAAGTGCGCGCGGCCCTCGCCGCCTAAGCGCCTTCGACCCAAGTTTAAGCCGCGCGAGCCAAAAGCCGCGCGGCTTTTCTTTTTATATAGGCCCATCAATGCCGCACCGGTCTTCTGCCGGAGAGTGGCTCATAGAGGTGCATTCTGATGCTGTCTCGTTTCCTTGGCGCTGTTGCCGCCATGGTCGTGGTCGTTGCCGCGTCCAATATTCTGGTGCTCTATCCCTTCCAGGCTCAGCTCGGCTCGATCAATCTGGCCGACCTCCTGACCTGGGGCGCCTTCACCTTCCCCTTCGCTTTCCTGATCACCGATCTGACCAATCGCTATGATGGCGCGCGCAATGCCCGCCTCGTCGTGCTGGTGGGTTTTCTCGTTGGCCTCTGCGTCTCGTTCTATCTCAGCTTCCATCCCTTGCCATGGAATGCTGGTGGCGCTCCGGCAACCACCCAGCGCATCGCCCTCGCTTCGGCTTCGGCCTTTGTGGTGGGGCAATTGCTCGATATCAGCATCTTTTCCCGCCTCCGTGCCGTGAAGGCTTGGTTCCTGCCGCCTTTGGCCGGTTCGCTCTTCGGTTCGATGATCGATACGACGATTTTCTTCACCGTCGCCTTTGCCCCATCCCTAGCTGGCATCGACGCAGTGTTCGGCCTTCAGGACGGCTCGCTCGGCTTCCCGGCGCCCTTCCTCGGCATTGGCCCCGAAGTGCCGCTCTGGATTTCGCTGGCGGCCGGCGACTTCATGGTCAAGTTCCTTGCCGCCCTTGTCCTCCTCGCGCCCTATCGTGCGCTGATGGGGCGGATCAAGCCGCTCCCCCCGCTCGGCAGCGCCGCAGTCGCCCGCTAACAGGTCACGCGAATTTCGGCGAAGCCGGTCTCGGCTTCGTTGCCCCCCGATGTCACGGCGAGCATGCAGGCCGTGCCATTGAGCGGCACATTGCCACCGGAGGGCACCGTCGTCCCATCGGTCAATGAAATATAGCCATTATTGACGTTCATCACCGTGATCGTCGCATCGGTCCCGCAAACCGGATAGCTATCGCCCGAAGCCACGAGCAGCCGCATGCCCGAAGGCAGGCAATCCCCGTCGCTTTCGGCCGAAACCGTCGGTCCCGAGATGGGCGGCAAGGCAGCAGGCGCTGCACCGGCTGCGGCACCGCTCCCTGCCCGCCAGTTCTGCTCAAGCACGGCCAGCCGATTTTCTATTGCATCAAGCGTTGCTTCGCTTCCGACCGGAGCCGGTGGTGCAGACGCAACGGCGGGCACACTGCTCCGCTGGGCATAGAGATCAAGGCTGATCCGGAGCTGCGCCATTTCGGTCGAAATCCGCAAAACTTCCCGGCGCATTTCCGTATAGGTCCAGGCGGTCGTCGCAAGCGCCGCGACACCGACAATGGCAGCGACACCGGCGAGCATGGCCCCCGGCTGCAACCGTCGCTTCCGCTTCGGCGCCTTGCGCGGTGCAGCGAGCCCGAGCTTTTCGCGCGCGCCTACCCGCATGTCGGCGGTTACACCGCCAACGGTTTCAGGGCCCAAATCCTGGCTCGGCTTGTCGTCCACGCAATCTGCTCCCGGCCCATCGGCGCGCCTGGCTCGTCATAAACTACAGCAAGTCGCCAGAAAGGTGGCATTCCCTTTGGAATACCCCGTTTCAAAAGCTGAAGCGCCTTTGGACCGCTCGGGATCACAAAGACGCTTCGTCATAGTCTAAAGCAAAAAACTATTGCGCCGGCGTTGCGACGGCCGTCGGAGCGGGCGCCTGCTGGCCGCCGGTAAAGACCGAACCGATATTGGAGAAGAACCCGGACACGGCCGCACCCCGCTCCTTGATCGCCGCATCGGTCGCAGCCTGCTTGGTGATCACGCTATGGGCATTGGCCAGCGCCTGATCGTCTGCCGCCTCGCGCGCTGCTACCTGCGCATCCGGCGCGGTCGGCGGGCAGGCTGCGGCGGCATCGAGCGGTCCGGTTGCCATGGCATTGAAGATATAGCGGTTCTCGCAGACATCCCAGGCCGGCGGCACCTTGTTGAGATCAAACAGGTCATAGCCCTCCTTGATATTGCGCCAGAAGCCAAGGTGCTGATTGCTGGCAAACTGGGCCAGGCTCGCCGAGGTCATGCGGAACGGATAGATCTGCACCTGGAAGCTTGGATTGCCGCCCTTGAACGTTTCGCGCGCCAGGCCATAGATTTCGGCCATGCCGCCATCGGTCATGGCGTAGCAACCGACAGACTTGCAGTCGCCATGCACCATCAGGTTCGAGCCGGTCCGCCCATTGGCGCGGTCGAACTTGTTGGGAAAGCCGGTATTGAAGGCAAGGAAATAGGCCGACTTCGGGTTCATCAGGCCCGGCGTGATCGTATAAAACCCTTCGGGGCTCTGATAGTCGCCTTCCCTGAATTTCGGGCCGAGATCGCCGGAAAAGGCGCAAATTTCATAGGTCTTGAAGAGGCCATACTGGCCCGAGCTCGTGCGCTTCCAAACCTCGAGTTGCGCTTCTTTCTTGAAGATGCGGATCACCATGCCTTCGCCCGGCGACGAGCCCATAGCGTGCAGCGCCTTCACGACGCCCGGCGACAGCGGGATATTATGGCGATTGTCCCCGCCCTTGACGAAGCCGGCGCAGGCGGCAAGCCCAAGGCTGAGCCAGGCAAGAATGATGACAGCTGCGAAGCGGTGAAAAAAAGTGGCAGTCACGGAACAAGGCCCAAAAATAACGGCTCCGAGCCGGAGCAATGGTTAGCGCAGCATGAGTGGGCTGGGTGAACGAAGCCTTATCACGCCGCCGATCCCAACGAAAAGCTGCGCTTTTTCACGCAATAGTGTGCCGGCATACGCCCAAAGAAAAAGGCCCCCGCCTGCGGGAGCCTCATCATCCAATTCAGGATCGAGCTAGAGATTGGTGCCGATCGCCAAAAATTTCTCGCGTCGCTGTTCGCGCGTTTCGAGCCGCGACTTGCCTGAAAAATCGCCGAGGAAATCGGCAATCGCCCGACGCGTCGAATCCATCACCGCGCCATGGTGGCGATGCGCCCCTCCGGTCGGCTCGGGAATGATGCCGTCGATCACCTTGAAGCCCAAAAGGTCCTGTGCCGTGATCTTTTGCGCCGTTGCCATATCCTGCGCCCGGGCCGCGTCGCGGAAAAGGATCGAGGCCCCCGCTTCGGGAGAGATCACCGAATAGATCGCATTTTCAAGCATCAGCACGCGATTGGCCGTGGCGATGGCGATAGCACCACCCGAACCGCCTTCCCCGATGATAATGGCAATGTTCGGCACGCCAAGTTCGAGACCCTTTTCGGTCGAGCGGGCAATCGCCTCGGCCTGGCCGCGCTCTTCCGCGCCGATGCCCGGATAGGCGCCTGCCGTATCGACGAACGAGATCACCGGAATATTGAACCGGTCGGCCATGTCCATGATGCGGACGGCCTTGCGATAGCCTTCCGGATTGGCCATGCCGAAATTGTGTTTGAGGCGCGTCTCGGTGGAATTGCCTTTTTCCTGGCCGATCACGGCCACGGCTTCCCCGTTGAAGCGGCCAAAGCCAGCCTGGAGAGCGGCGTCCTCACCAAAGACGCGGTCGCCAGCCAGCGGTGTCCATTCGGTGATCAGCGCACCGACATAATCGGAAAAGTGCGGACGCTGCGGATGGCGCGCCACCTGCGTCTTCTGCCAGGGCGTGAGCTTTTTATAGATCTCGACCAGAGCCTCTTCGGCCCGGGCGGAGAGCCGGTTCACTTCCTCGTCGATCGACACGGCCTGGTCGGATGCGGCCAAGGACTTGAGTTCGGCGATCTTGGCTTCGAGATCGGCAACCGGTTTTTCAAAATCGAGATAAGACTGCATCCCACCCGCCAGTATGGGTCGCTCATCTGACCCTGATTGTTTGAGGCACGGCTCTTGCGCCCTAAAGTGGCCGGAAAGTGGCGTCGGTTCAATGCCGAGTCAAGTTTTGCCGGCCAAATGTCTGGGAATTACCCAATTGAGCCCTGGCGAGCGCTCAATG
Organism: uncultured Devosia sp.; assembly: GCA_913775215.1. Lineage (GTDB taxonomy): Bacteria > Pseudomonadota > Alphaproteobacteria > Rhizobiales > Devosiaceae > Devosia. Next base: position 11,853 of record CAJYKO010000255.1, read on the forward strand.
TTAACGGACTGCTAACGGATGATGCGTCTCGACCAACGTTTTCAGCTTCTCGTCGAGCACATGCGTATAGATTTGCGTGGTCGAAATATCGGCATGCCCGAGCAGCATCTGCACCACCCGCAAATCCGCCCCGCCCGCCAAGAGATGGCTCGCAAAAGCATGCCGCAAAACGTGCGGCGCCACACGCGACGATGAAATCCCGGCCAACCCCGCCAAGTCCTTGAGATCGCGCGCAAAAACCTGCCGCGCCAGATGCCCGCTCTCGCCTTTGGCAGGAAAAAGCCATGTCGATTTAGCCGGGAGCTTTGCAACCCAGACCCTGACCGCATCGCGCGCCCGGTCGTTCATAGGCACCACGCGATCCTTGTTGCCCTTGCCCGTCACGGTAATAAAACTGCCCTCGCGCATCACAGCGGCGCGCTTCAAGGCAACCAGTTCAGACACACGAAGCCCGGTCGCATAAAGCAATTCGAGCAGGCAATAGAGCCGCAGCGCCGCTTCCTGCTTTGCCGGAGTTGCAGGCTTTAAGGCCTCTGCTTCGGCAAAACTGAGGAGCCTATCAACCTCGGCCACCGACAAGACTTTTGGCAGCGGCCGCCGTGTTTTGGGGCTCGAGACGATCCGCGTCGGGTCGTCACCCCTTATCCCATCCGCACACAAAAACTTGTGAAACTGCCGCACGGCCGACAGTTGCCGCGCACTCGACGACGCCGAAAGCCCCTCTTGTTTGAGGAAATCGAGATAGGCATTGACCGTCTCGCGGCTGCAGTTTTCGAGCGTTTCTTTCTTGCCCGCAACGAACCCGGCATAGCTCGAGAGATCACGCCGATAGGCGGCAATCGTATTGGCCGCCGCCCCGCGTTCCGCGCTCATCATTTCGAGAAAAGCGCCAATCAGATGCCCGCTCATTGTGCCGGCGCCGCGCTCGGTGCGCTGGTGACATTGGGGGTCGGCAGGCCCGCCGGCCGCGTCGGCGCACTCTCACCCAGAAGCTCGCGCGATGGAATGCGCAGCGTCACTTCTTTCGGTGTCGGCTCGACGAAAGAGACGAGCGCGAACATGCCCGCATAGACGAGACCCACGAGAAAAACGATCGTGATCAAGAGGCGAAAAAGTGTCGGCATGGCAGTCCAGTCTGCGTTTGAGTGCAAACCTTGGCACAGAAAGGTTTCCATCCGGTAGGTGAAATCGCGTCGCGCTTGACATAGGTGAGTGAGATCGCTTCAAGCGACGTGAAGTCGGAGGGCGCCGGGCGTGAGCAGATCGGAAACCAACGCGCGCACGCAGCGCGCCAAGGCCCTGGCCGAACGCTTGGGCGGCCGGCCGCTAGTCCTCGTGGGCATGATGGGCGCAGGCAAGACCACCGTTGGCCGCCGCCTCGCCGCCCGCCTCAATCGCCGCTTCATCGATAGCGACGAAGAAATCGAAAAAGCGGCGCAGATGACTATTCCGGAAATCTTCGCGCAGCGCGGCGAGCCCGAATTCCGCGCCGGAGAAACCCGCGTCATCTCCCGCCTCCTCAAGGAAGACGGCATCGTGCTCGCCACGGGCGGCGGCGCCTTCGTCAATCTCGAAACCCGCGCTCAGATCAAGTCCGGCGCCGTTTCTGTCTGGCTCAAGGCCGATCTCGATATTCTGTTCGAGCGCGTCTCCCGCCGCTCCAATCGACCGCTGCTGAAAACCGCCGATCCCAAGGCGACGCTGCAAAAGCTGATCGAGGATCGTTATCCCATTTATGCCGAGGCCGATTTGACCGTCCTTAGCCGCGACGTGCCGCAAGACAGCGTTGCAGCCGACGTCATCTCCGCTCTTCTACACCACCTGCGCTAGAGGCTCTAAAAATGGCCGATATCACCCACACGGTTCACGTTGCCCTGGGCGAGCGCGCCTATGACATCCTGATTGGTCCCGATCTTCTCGATCATGCCGGAACCATCCTCGCCGAAAAATTCCCCGGCCGCCGCTATGGTATTGTCACCGATACCGATGTCGCCGAGGCGCAATTGCCCCGGTTAATCGCCAGCCTTGATAAGGCCGGGCTGACGCACCAGACCATCACCGTTCCCGCAGGCGAGAGCACCAAGAGCTGGGAACACCTGCAAACGATCGTCGAAGGCCTCCTGGCCGCCAAGCTCGAGCGCAACGATCTCGTCATCGCCCTTGGCGGGGGGGTCATTGGCGATCTCGCCGGATTTGCCGCCTCGATTACTCGCCGCGGCATGGATTTTGTCCAGATGCCGACCTCGCTGCTCGCCCAGGTGGATTCCTCGGTCGGCGGCAAGACGGGCATCAATTCGCCGCACGGCAAAAATCTCGTCGGCGCCTTTCACCAACCCAAGCTGGTGCTGGCCGATCTGTCAGCGCTCGACACCCTCCCAGCCCGCCAGTTTGCCGCAGGCTATGCCGAAGTCGTCAAATATGGCCTCATCGACGATCCCGAATTCTTCGAGTGGCTGGAAGCCAATCACACGGAGATTTTTTCAGGCGGCCCGGCGCGCGGCGAAGCCATTGCCCGCTGCTGCGCCCACAAGGCCCGCGTCGTCATCGAGGACGAGAAGGAAACCGGCGTCCGCGCCCTTCTCAATCTCGGCCACACCTTTGGTCATGCGCTCGAAAAGGACACAGGCTATTCCGATCGTCTGCTGCACGGCGAAGGCGTTTCGATCGGCATGGTATTGGCCCATACCTTCTCCAATCGCCTCGGCCTTGCCCCTGGACAGGATTCGGGCCGCATTGCTGCCCACTTGCGAAAATCGGGCCTGCCCACCACATTGGCTGACATCCCCGGAACTCTTGGCTCGACCGAAACCCTGATGGCTGCAATTGCGCAGGACAAGAAGGTCTCGCGTGGCGCCCTGACCTTCATCCTGACAAGAGGCGTCGGTCAGGCTTTCATCGAAAAGAATGTCGATCCTGCCAAGGTTTCGGCATTTTTGGAGGAGATGCGTGGGTAATTCTTCTCCCCATCGGGGAGAAGGTGGCGCATCGCGCCGGATGATGGGGTGATCGAGGCGTGCTCAGGTACGGTGCGTCCGAAACATCCCCCCACCGACCCGGCTGTGCCGGGCCACCTCTCCCCATTGGGGAGAGGAAGACAGTCGGCGGCGACTTACGCCGCGGGCAAAACCTCGATGTTGAGAGCGTGAACCCGCTCCTTGAGTTCGGCATTGAGCACATCGAACACTGCACGGTGTTGCGCCACGCGGCTCAAACCGTCAAAATCCCGGGTCGCGATTCTGACGCGAAAGTGGGTTTCCCCGCCCTCGCGCCACCCGGCATGGCCTCGATGCTTGTTCGATTCGTCGATGACTTCGAGGTGGACGGGTGAGAACCGTTCGGTGAGCTTGGTCGTAATGGTGTCCTTCATGGACATGGGCAGGCTCCGCTTTGGGCTTTTTGACTGCGCTCAATGGGAGCGCCTTATTGAAACTAGGCATTTAACTAGGTGCTATGAAACAGCAATCCAAGCTTTTCGATGGGATCCGCATCCGACCGCGCCGGGAAGAAAAGCCCGAGCCGGCCGAATTTACCTGCGAGTGGGAAGGCTGCGAGGAGGCCGGCGAATATCGTGCGCCCAAAGGCCCGCGCAGTGAGGGGCAGTACCACCATTTCTGCCTCGAGCATGTCCGCCACTACAACAAGGCCTTCAATTTCTTTGCCGGCATGAGCCAGGAAGAACTGGACGAAGCCCTGACAACGCCCCCAAAGGCCGAGTCGCGCTCGAGCTTTGCCACCGGCAATCCGCAAAATGCCCGCGCTGCCGGTCGGACCGCCGGCACCCGCCCGGGCGACAAATATGGCGATCCCTTCGGCGTCTTTGCCAAGTACCGCTACCGCCAGTCCCAGCGCCCGGCCGCCGAGCGCGTCAAGCCGCTCAACGAGAACGATCGCCGCGCCTTCGAACAGCTTGGCTTTCCCGGCCACGCCAAATCGGATGACATCAAGCACGCCTACAAAAACCTCGTGAAGCTGCATCACCCCGACGTCAACGGCGGCGATCGCTCATCCGAAGAAAAGCTTCGCACGATCATCGCGGCCTATTCGCACCTCAAGAAAATGGGCTTTGTGGCGCGCTGATCTGCCTGACGCTTGCGTGACAGTTTGGCTACCAGCATGTCAGCATTGCTGCTATAGAGCCCGGGGCCCATGGGCCTCCCGCCTTTGAAAATCTCTGATCGACGAGACCTGCCATGACCGAATTTTCCAACATGCCCGACACCGAATTCAAGGCACGGGACCTCTTCGGCATCGATACCGACATGGTGGTCAAAGGCTATTCCGAGCGCACCGATCATGTCCCGCCGGCCGACCCGGATTACCTGTTCGACCGCAACACGACCCTCGCGATCCTTGCCGGCTTTGCCTTCAACCGTCGCGTCATGGTCCAGGGCTATCACGGCACCGGGAAATCGACCCATATCGAACAGGTCGCGGCGCGCCTCAACTGGCCGCTCGTCCGCGTCAATCTCGATAGCCACGTTTCGCGTATCGACCTCGTCGGCAAAGACGCCATCGTCCTCAAGGATGGCAAGCAGATCACCGAATTCCGCGACGGCATCCTGCCCTGGGCCGTCCAGAACAATATCGCTCTCGTTTTCGACGAATATGATGCCGGCCGCCCGGATGTGATGTTCGTGATCCAGCGCGTGCTTGAGCAGTCGGGCCGCCTGACCCTCCTCGACCAGAACCGCGTCATCACCCCGCACGCCGCGTTCCGCCTCTTCGCGACGACAAACACCATTGGCCTCGGCGATACGTCCGGCCTCTACCATGGCACGCAGCAGATCAATCAGGGCCAGATGGACCGCTGGAGCATCGTCACGACGCTCAACTATCTGCCGCACGACAAGGAAGTCGGCATCATCCTTGCCAAGAACAAGGTGCTTACCGAGACCGACAAGGGCAAGAAGCTGGCCTCCAATATGGTGCGCCTCGCCGATCTCACCCGCTCGGCCTTCATCAATGGCGACCTCTCGACCGTGATGAGCCCGCGTTCAGTGATCACCTGGGCTGAAAACACCCAGATTTTCGGCGGCGATGTCGGCTTTGCCTTCCGTCTCACCTTCCTCAACAAGTGCGACGAACTCGAACGCCCCGTGGTTGCCGAATTCTACCAGCGCGTGTTTGGTGAAGACCTGCCGGAATCCTCGGCTAACCTTGCGATCACGGCATAAGATTCTGTCTCCCGGCACTGTCGGGAGGCCCCTCATCCGGCCCTGCAGGCCACCTTTTCCCCAAAGGGGCGAAGGCAACGCGGTGGCCGTTCCAGCTCCGAAGCGCCCCCTCGCCCCTTTGGGGAGAGGGCTGGGGTGAGGAGTATTTCGGACGAGACGACCATGGCAAATCCCCCGCGCAGCAAGCCCAACAAGCCCGATCAAACCCAGGTCTTCAAATCGGCCATGGGTTCGACGGTCCGCGCCATCGGGGGCAAGGCCGATCTCGAAGTCACCTTTACCGCTGACCGCCCGCTCCTGACCTCCGACAAGGCTCGGCTCGCCAACCTGCCGCGCCTGCCCACCAAGCGCGACATCGCCATCGCCCGCGGCCAGGGCGACGCCATGGCCATGCGGCTAGCGAGCCACAGATCGGAAGAGCACACGTCGGAACTCCAGTCACCAGTCTGGA
>CAJYKO010000256.1 GCA_913775215.1 uncultured Devosia sp.
CGCGACAGCGCCTCACGCGAGGCTGGGGTGCACTGGCGGTGGAGGCGCGAAAAGCCGGTATAGCCGGAATTGAACGCACCGGCTAGCCGCTGGCGGCGGTCTTCATCAGGCTCGTCGAGAGAGATCAATTCCGACATCTGGGCGCGCCAGTCCTCGTTACCGGCTTGGCAGAGCGGCTCAAGGTAATAGAGGCTGCCCATGACTTCCGCGAGGCGCTCCATCTGGCGCTGATAGGGCGGGTCAATGGCAAGGGTTGGCGTCGCGAGGGTGAGGGCGAGGAGGAGAGGAGCGAGCGTTTTGGCGAGAATTGAGCGCGCCGTGACCCCCACCCGGCCTCTCCCTGACAGGGGGAGGAGAAAAGCATTGGAGACAGAATGGGTATGGGAAGGCGTCATCATGCCCGCCTCTTACCAGTTCTGGCCCAAAATTTTAAAACACTCTTTGATCACGTCATCGAGGCGCGAGGTGGTGCGGAGAGCGAGAAGCATGCCCGGGTCGGCCCAGTTGTGGTCGAGGATTTCGCTCGAAGGTTTGACCGTACCGACATAATCGGTGGTGGTGAAGACGGCGAGGCGATAGGTGCCGTCGCGGCCCAGTTCCTGTGTCATGACATGGCGCGGATTGCGCACGGTGAGGCCGAGCTCCTCCTGCACTTCGCGGATGGCGCATTGTTCGATGGTTTCATTGGCTTCAAGGCGACCGCCCGGAAAAGTCCACAGGTTCTGGTAAGGCGGCAGGGCGCGCTTGATGAGCAGGATTTTGCCGTGGCGTACGATGCCGACGCTGGCGGCATTGGGGAGAGCGGTCATGGCCCGAGCAGTTTGCGATTCGTCTGCAATGACATTACCTCGTGAGAAGTAAAGGAGACACGCCATGTGCGGACGCTATGCGGCGACTTTGCCGCCCGAAATGATGGTCGAGCTCTTCAAGATCTTGAAAGAGCTGCCCATGGTGCCGCGCTACAATATCGCGCCCACCCAGCCCATCGCCGCCGTCTGGGAAGAGGGCGGGCGACGCGAGGGGCATTTTGCGCGCTGGGGTCTGGTGCCGCGCTGGGTGAAAGATCCGCGCGAATTTCCGCTGCTGGTCAATGCGCGGGCCGAGACAATGCGGGAAAAGGCGGCGTTTCGCGATCCGCTCAAACACGGGCGCTGCATCGTGCCGGCGAGCGGCTATTATGAGTGGCACACGGGGCCGGACAAGAAAAAGCGGCCCTATTACATCACCCGGGCCGATGGGCAGCCGATGGCGCTGGCCGGGCTTTATGCGACCTGGAGCGGGCCGGAGGGCGAAGAGGTCGATAGCGTTGCGACAATTACCGTTGCGGCCAATGCCCAGCTTTCGGCGATCCATGATCGCATGCCCGCGATTTTGCTGGACGAGCGGCAGATCGATGATTGGCTCAATGTGCGCGAAGTCGGGGCGCCGGAAGCGGCGCAGATGGCGCTGCCGCTTGAGGATGGGGTGCTGAAATTCCATCCCGTTTCGACGCGGGTCAATTCGGCGCGGGACGATGATCCGGGGCTGATCGAGGAGGTCACGGAAGAAAAGCCGGAGCCGGTGGCGGTGAAGCCGAAGAAGGGTGCCGGCGGTGGCGGACAGATGGATCTGTTTTGAGGTCCCCCTCATCCGTCTCGCCCCTTGGGCGAGCCACCTTCTCCCCGAGAGGGAGAAGAATAAGATGGGGGCACCATTCCTCTCCCACTTGGGGAGAGGGTGGATCGCGCGAAACGCGAGACGGGTAAGGGCTACATAATCTCAAAATAACCCAGGGCATCGCCCATGGCTTCTTCTTCCCAGCCGAGGTGGGAGAGGAGCACGCGTTCGAGGGCGTGGTAGATGTCGCGCGCGTCGGTGTAACGCGAGGGGCTGGGTTCTGTCGCGAGCGCGTTGAGGGCATCGACGAGGCGTTCGAGGAGTTCATGCACGACGACGTGCTCGGCGGTGAGCCGATCGGCGATGGCCTTGAAGGCAGGGCCTTGCTCGGCGAGCACGGGAAAGAGGTGGTGATCCTCGATCGTGTGATGGGTGTTCACGATGCCGCAGTGCTGGCCGCAGAGATTGCCGAAGCGCCGATAGTTGGCGAGCATGGCCATGTCATTGGCTTCGGCGGCGATCTCTACCGGGGTGACCTCATGCGCATTGGCGCGCTCGATCAGCTTGGCGAGCGTTTTCATGTTGTCGCGCAAATGATCGTGGATCATGCGCAAATGATGGCCGGGCGCGCGCTGGGCCTCGGTAAGATTTTCGAGGACAGGAACGGGCGGACGCGTCGCGTCGTCGAGGAATTTGATATCGAGAAGCATGGTGAAGAGATGGGCGAGGGGAACGCCGGGTGCAAGAAGGCACAGGGGAGTGACCAACTTGTAGAAATGTGCGGACAGGCCTAGATTAGCCAAGCTTAGCTAACGATGATGGCGCATGACGACGGTCAATATGCTGGAGGCCAAGACGCAGCTTTCCAAGCTCGTCGAGGCGGTTGAAAGCGGCGCGGAAGCCGAGATCATCATCGCACGCAACGGCAAGCCTGCGGCACGGATCGTGCCGATTGCGGCTGCGCGGCAGCCTATCCTGTTTGGGTTGGCCGAGGGCAAATACGATCCGATCGACTGGGACGAGTGGGATCGGCAAAGCGTCGAAATCGCCAAGATCATGCTGGAGGGCGAAATCTTCCCGCCGGCAAAGGGCGATGATGATGCGTCTGCTGCTTGATACGCATGTAGCAATCTGGGTTGTTATGGACCCGAAGAAAATCCCCCAGCATATTCGTCGGCTGATGAGCCGGCCTGACATCGAAGTTCTGGTTTCAGTTGTTTCCCTCTGGGAAATTGCCATCAAGTTCAGCAGGCGCGGTCACATGCCCTTTTCAGGAGAGATCGCTAGGCACGAATTTGAAGCTGCCGGTATTCAATTATTGAGCGTCTCCGCGGAGCATGCAGTCGCCGTAGACGGCCTTGCTATGGCCCACGGTGACCCATTCGACCGGCTTATCCTTGCTCAGGCCCTCTCTGAGGGTCTTCGCTTGTTGACGCACGATGCGGCGCTCGCCGGGTACAGCGACACCATCATCACCTGGTGATCCAAACGAGCGAAGTTCTGATGGCCATCGGAGCGATCTGCCTTTCAGGACGGCTCGACGCCTAACATCTTGCCCGGATTTAAAATCCCGTTGGGATCGAGCGCCGTTTTGATCGATCGCATCATTTCGAGCGCGACGGGGTCTTTGACCTGCTTCAACAGATCGACCTTGAGCTGGCCGATGCCGTGTTCGGCGGAGACCGAGCCGCCGAGTTTGAGCACCACGTCGTAGATGACCTTGTGCACGGCCTCGTCATATTGGGCCATGAAGGCTTTGGAATCGGCGCCGGGGGGTTGGGAAAAGTTGAAGTGAATATTGCCATCGCCCATGTGGCCGAAGGGGACGGGGCGGATGCCGGGGGAGACGCGGGCGGCGGCGGCGGAGCCTTCGGCGATGAGGGCGGGGATGGCGGCGATGGGCACGGAGACGTCGTGCTTGATCGAGGCGCCTTCCTTGTACTGGCACTCGCTCATCTGTTCGCGGAAAGCCCACATGCGGGTGCGTTCGGCAAGGGATTCAGCGAGCGTCGCATCGGTGATCAGATCGCGCTCGAAGGCGTTTTCGAGGGCGGATTGCAGGGCGCCGGGTTCGGCACCGGCCATACGGGTGACTTCGATCAGCGCATACCAGGGTGATGGGCTGGCGGTGGGGTCGGCATCGAGCATGCCGTGGCGAAGCTGGAAATCGAGGCCGATCTGGGGGATCAGTTCGAAGGCATTGAGACGGCCGCCGAGACGCTGGCGCATGAGCTGGAAGAGGATGAGGGCAGCATCGGGCGAGGCGACATTGACGAGCGCGGTTTCGTGGTCCTCGGGCAGTGGGAAGATTTTGAGGGTCGCCGCCGTGATGATCCCGAGCGTGCCTTCGGCGCCGACGAGCAGGTCTTTCAAGTCATAGCCGGTATTGTCTTTTTTGAGCGCATTGAGGCCCTGATAGAGCCGGCCATCGGCGAGGACGGCTTCGACGCCCATGGTCAGTTCGCGGGCATTGCCATAGGCGAGGACGTTGACGCCGCCTGCGTTGGAGGAGAGGACGCCCCCGATGCGGGCCGAGCCTTGCGAGGCGAGCCAGAGCGGGAACATGGCGCCCTGGGCTTCGGCGGCTTTGTGGGCGTTTTCGAGGATCACGCCGGATTCGGCGGTCATGACGCCAGCGGCCGTATCGATCGAGCGGATGCGATCGAAGCGGGCGAGGCTGACGATGACCTCGCTGCCGAGGAGCGGCACTTGGGCGCCAACGAGGCCGGTATTGCCACCCTGGGGGATGATGCCGACGCGATTTTCATTGGCCCAGCGGAGCAGGGCCTGGAGCGCGGGAACATCGGGTGGTGTGACGACGGCGGCGGCAGGGGTATGGAAACGCTTGCGCGGCTCCTTGAGATAGGCATCCATTCTTTGCGCATCGGCGATGACGGCATCGTGCCCCAGAAGGGCAGAAAGGCCGCTGGCGATTTCGCTTTGTGACAGGGACATGGGACCTCCGGACTGGCGCGCAGAATGTGTCACTTCCTCTGCCACAGGCAGAGAAGGGATGCCAGAAAGACGTCATGGGCATGGCAGTTTCCCGTTTCTGGCGCTGGCATCGTTGGGCAAATCGGATACGGTACCGCCAGGTTCGGTTTTCGCGACGGAAGCGGCGCGGGACGGCCTCAAACGGGCGAATGGGCGTTCGTTTCAACTCTAGTCCAAGGTCGCGCCGCTTGGCGCGTTTATGCGCATGACCACCCCTGATTGGCCCGATTTCTACTTTGCTCGCCACGGCGAAACCGATTGGAACCGCGAACGCCGCTATCAGGGGAGCATGGACATTCCCCTCAACCGCACGGGGCAATTGCAGGCAGATGCCAATGGCGTGCTGTTGCGGCAGTTGTTCGAAGAGGAAGGCGTCGACCCCACATCGTTGAAATGGTTCGCCTCGCCGCTGAGCCGGGCGTCGGAGACCATGGACCGCATGCGGGCAGCGTTCGATGTCGAGCTGCCGCCGGTGATCCATGACCCACGCCTGATCGAGATTTCCTTCGGTGATTTCGAGGGCATGCTGCACGCCGAAGTGGCGCAGAAATATTCCGCATTGTCACCCGGCGAGCGCGACGAGAGCTATTGGGCGTTCCGGCCGAATGGCGGCGAGAATTACGATGATGTCTCGGCGCGGCTTATCGATTTTGCGCATGATCTGACCCATCAGGCGGTTGTTGTGGCCCATGGTGGCGTGTTGCGCGTCCTGCGCCATTTGGTCGAGGGCGCGCCGCGCGGCGATGTGCTCAACTGGCCACCACCGCAGGGTGTGATCGCGCATTTCGCCAAGGGCAAGATGACGCTGCATGCGGCAGA
>CAJYKO010000257.1 GCA_913775215.1 uncultured Devosia sp.
GCGCACCGGCTCGTTGCCGCGGAAGCTAAAGGAGAGATTGGAAACGCCGCCCGAAATATGGGCATGGGGCAGGTTCTGACGGATCCAGCGCGTCGCTTCGATGAAGTCGACACCATAATTGTCGTGCTCTTCGATACCCGTCGCAACGGCGAAAACGTTGGGGTCGAAGATGATGTCTTCGGGCGGGAAGCCAAGGTCATCGACGAGGATTTTATAGGCCCGCGCGCAGATATCGATCTTGCGCTTATAGGTATCTGCCTGTCCGGTTTCGTCGAAGGCCATGACGACGACGGCAGCGCCATAGGCCATGCAAAGCCTGGCATAGTGCCGGAACTGTTCTTCGCCTTCCTTGAGCGAGATCGAATTAACGATCGGCTTGCCCTGCACGCACTGAAGACCCGCCTCGATCACTTCCCACTTGGACGAGTCGATCATTACCGGCACGCGGGCAATTTCCGGCTCGGAGGCGATCAGGTTGAGGAAATCGACCATTGCGGCCTTGGAGTCGATCAGCCCCTCGTCCATGTTGATGTCGATGACTTGGGCGCCATTTTCCACCTGATCGCGCGCCACGGCGAGCGCCGCCGCATAGTCCCGCGCCGTGATCAGTTTACGGAAGCGGGCGCTGCCGGTGACGTTGGTGCGTTCGCCGATATTGACGAAAGGAATGTCAGGCGTGAGGACGAAAGGCTCAAGGCCTGAAAGGCGGAGATAGCGGCTCAATGGACGACCCTCGGCGCAACGCCGGCGACAGCCGCGGCGATTGCGCGAATATGGTCTGGCGTAGTGCCGCAGCAGCCGCCGACGACATTGACGATACCTTCGCGCGCGAACTCGCCGACTTGCTTTGCCGTATCCTCCGGACCTTCGTCATATTGGCCGAAGGCATTGGGCAGGCCGGCATTGGGATAGGCGCAGGTAAAGGTGTCGGCCACGCCGGCAATTTCGGCCATGTGCGGGCGCATCGCCTCGGCACCCAGCGCGCAGTTGAGCCCGATGGTGAAGGGTCGCGAGTGCTTGACCGAATGCCAGAAGGCGGTTGGCGTCTGGCCGGTCAGTGTCCGGCCCGATGCGTCGGTGATCGTGCCTGAAATCATCATCGGCAATTCCACGCCACGCGCCTCGAACGCTTCCAGGCAGGCAAAGATGGCGGCCTTGGCATTGAGCGTATCGAAGATGGTTTCGATGAGGATGACGTCGGCGCCACCTTCGATGAGCCCATTGACCTGCTGCGAATAGGCTTTTCGCAAGTCTTCGAATGTTACCGCGCGAAAACCGGGGTTGTTCACATCGGGGCTGATCGACGCCGTGCGGTTGGTCGGTCCAACGGCGCCGGCGACGAAGCGCGGCTTGCCATCTATGGCAGTGGCGCGATCAAGCGCGCGGCGGACGACGCGGGCACCCTCGACATTGAGGTCATGCACCGCCGATTCCATGCCGTAGTCGGCCTGCGCAATCGTGGTCGCCGAAAAGGTATTGGTCTCGACGATGTCTGCGCCAGCCATGGCGTATTTGAAGTGGATTTCCTCGATCGCCTCGGGCTGGGTCAGGATAAGAAGGTCGTTATTGCCCTTCTGCGGATGATCGGAATGATGCCGGCAGGCATGGCCGGAACCATGGCCGAGGAAATCGTCCTCATTCAGCCCCAGCCCCTGGATCTGCGTACCCATCGCGCCATCCAAAATCAGGATGCGCTCGCGCGCCAGTTTTTCCAGAATTTTGCGGCTGGGGGAGGGTAGTGCCGACATGATCACCTCGTCTTTCCTGGCCTTTTACCGATGGTTTTTCGGAAAAGAAAGCCAAGCCCGATGTGGTGCTCATGCCGACAGAAGTGAAGGCTTCAGAAGCTCGCCTTGGCGCCCGCGTAGAAGGTCCGGCCCTGCGTGTTGTAGCCATAAACCTCCTGATACTTTGTATCGAACAGGTTCTGCACGCGGCCGTAGACCTCGACCTGGTCGTTGATCTGATAATTGAGGCCGGCATTGACGACGGTGTAGGCGGGGAGGGTGACCTTTGTACCCGTGCTGAAATCGTCGTCGATCGTTTCGCCAACAAGGACCGCTTCGCTGTGCAGCGTGAGCGGGACTGTGTCGAACGTATAGGCAATATCGATCGCAGCAGAATGGCGGGGGCGACGGATTTCCTCAATCCCTGCCGGGGTCCGAGCATCGAGATAGGTATAGGTAATCCAGGCTTTCAGGCCATCGATGATGTTGAAGTTGGCGGAAAGCTCCACCCCCTGGCGAGTGCTGGTGCCGACATTGTTCTTCACCGTTTTCGCCGAGCCGGTGATGGCGTTCTCGAGCGTCTGGTTGAAGTAGGTTGCATCGAGCACCACCAGTCCATCGAGTACCGATTGCTCCACGCCAAAATCCCAACCGAAGCTGGTCTCCGGCTTCAGGTTCGGATTGGGCGTGAAGAAGCCAGGGACATAGCCATATTGCTCGTAGAAGGTGGGGTTCGTCGATCCGGTACCGAGAGACGCGTGAAGCCGCGTCCCGGAATCAGGAATCTGCCAGGCGCTGCTCAAGCTATAGGTGGTCGCATCGGCAAAATTGTCGTTGAAATCGTGCCGAAGTGCCGCCGTTAGATAAAGCTGGTCCAGATAGGTCCCCCGGTACTCGCCGACCAAGGAGTGTGCGGTCCGCGTGCGGCGCTCCAATGGGCTGATCAATTGCTCGAACGTTTCATAGACAAGATCATACCCAACCGTGACGGTGTGCTCTGAATCAAGGAAGTCCGGTGAGTTGAAGTGCCTTCCGGCCTGATAAGAGAGCTTGTAACGATCTCCGGTTGTCAAAACTTCATAGCCCGTACCGACCGAGCGCCGCTCGACAGTGCCGGCGCTGACTCGCGCGTTCTGGAACCAGAGGGTGTTGTCGCTAACCCAACCGGCTCCCAATGCGCCCGAGAGTTCGCTTATTTCGGTCCTGTCCGCGCTATCGACTGCCAGCCCGGTCACGAAATCCTGTTCATCGGCATCTGCGCGGACGCGGCCGAAACGCACATTGCCGTCCACGGTGAGTTGCGGGGTAATATCCGCTATGAACCGCGCGTTGCCATCAATATGGCTTGCGCCGTCCAGCTCGGTTCCCTGCAGGGAGACGTTGAAACCATCGGTGCCGCGCAGTGTCAGGCCGCCTGAAATGTCGAAATTGTCCTGACCGTAGGCGAGTGAGCCGCTGACCATCTTGGTGCCGTCAGTACCGAATTCGGTACTTAGCGCTCCGCCTACACCATCCTTGTCAGCAGATTTGGTGACGATGTTGATGACCCCGGCCATGGCATTGGCCCCCCAAAACGCGCTTTGGGGGCCGCGAAGAACTTCAATGCGTTCCACGTTCGAAACAGCAAGGCGACCAAAGTCAAAGCCGCCGGTCGACGTTTCGCTAACGGGTACGCCATCGATCAGAACGAGGACATGATTGGCCTCAGCACCGCGCACACGCACATCCGTCAGGCCGCCCGGCGAACCCGTCCGTGATACCGCGAGCCCCGGCACCTGCCGCAAGACATCGGCCACATAAGCGGTGCCTTGCACCGCGATCTGATCCCCATCGATAACCGTATACGACCGCCCGATTTCGTTCTCTTCGAACGGCGTCAGGCCCCCGGCATTGATGACGAGCTTGGGCAGGATCGTTTCCTGCGCGTTGACGGGCAGGGCGAGGGCGAGTGTGGCCGTGAGGAGGGCGATCGAGGACGTGAAATTGCTAAAGCGCATGGCGCGGGCTTTCTGGGCGGAACTTGCAATAGCTCAGCCGAAAGCGGGCACACTTTCGACGCGCGAGGCCATGCAGGCTAAATTGGAAAAAGGGGCGCTTGACCGCGATCAGCGGCGCGGCAGAAATTTGGGACGATCGCTCATCGTCGGTCTTGTCCTCCTGCCGATCCGCCCGATCAGCCTGAAATGGATATTCGTTCCATGGCAGGTCTCCTGGCTTGCGGATCAGGCCGAACCCTCGCCTTCCCAGCCATGGGCCAGTGGCAAATGAGGCTTCGTCTCCGCTGACAGTTGCGGGGGCAGCGCCGGACTTGACCGGCTTCCCTGTTAGTCCCTTGCGGGAACCATGGACGAATTAAAAATGAACAAGGCGTTAAGGCAAGTCAACGATATAAAGACTTCCTTATGCGCCTATCCACAGTCGGTCAGTCGAGGCTGATCGCACGATTGAAGACGCGCTTGTAACCCGGCGTCTTTTCCGGATGCAGGATGGAAATCAGGTCCATCAGCACAATGTCGGGCCGCATGCTGCCAAGTTCATAAAATTGTACGCCGCCATTCGGCCCTTTGAGCGCGTCTGGAATCCACACTTGCCCCGCTTGCGCTGCCGGCAGCGAGGCAAGGCGCGGGTCTTCGGCAGCGATGTCAGCAAGCGTTCGATAGGTCATCGCGGCCTGTATCCAGATCTGCGCCTCTCGCGCCCGCACGATGAGCCGCTCGGGATCGTGAATCTCAAAGCTACCGGTGCTGTCATTGTCGGCGAATACGTAGCGACCGCCTGCATCGGCAATCAATTGCGCGACGAATGATTTGCCGCCGGCTGCAAAAAACACCCCGCCAAACGCCTGACCACTCAGAACAAGCGGCCTGTCATCTTCCGGGATGTCCGCGACGAGGGCTTTCGCCGCCTCGTACTTTTCCACCACGTCGTCAAAGCTTTGGTTTGCCTTGGCCTCCGCATTGAAAAAAAGGCCCATGAACTTGACCCATTCCGCGCGTCCCAAGGGGGATGTGTCGAGCCAGTCGGCAAAGTTGACGATGGGTATACCTGCTGCAGCGAGCCTCTGGATATCAGCCTCGCCCCCTCCGCCTGCCATGAAGACATCAGGCCGGGCGGCAATGACCGCCTCGATATTGGTGACGCCGGATGCGGCATATTCAATGACATGCGCTGTTTTGAAATGCTCCAACACCTGCGGTGTCGTGATGAGATCCTTTTGTGCGACACCGGATAGTGCACCAATGCCGTCCAAGCTGACGAGGGCTGGCGCCTGCGATGTGCTGCCCGCAAAGAGTGACTTTACAGGGATACTGATGATCGGCGCCTGGCTGAACTCAGCACCCAGATCCGGCGCCGGCGTGCCGCATTGCACCAGCACATAGTGTTCAGGTCGTCCGCCCGGGAAGGGGTGCTCCACGGTGACGATCTTGTAGTGGCCAAAGTAAGCGACAGAGAAGTTATCCGAAAAGTCCGCTTCGGATTTTGTCAGGAAATAATCTTCGCCCGGATCGTAGGTTGTGACGCACCCTTTGGTGTCGAAGGTCGGCGCCGCTGCGGTCGGTGAAATGGTTGCGAAGGCCAGAAGTAGAAAAGAGATCAGCACTCTAAGCTTCATCCTGTGTCTCCGCTTGCATTCGGCTGAACAGAGCCAGTTCGGCAAAGCTCGAGCCCTGTGCTTCGATTTTGCCTCGACGCGCGGTCCAGCCGCCCTTGTGCACCCAGACAGCCAGATCCGGCGTTTCGTCTGAGCCTACCAGCGCATATCCCTCGCGCTCCAGCACCGACTGGCCCAGTCCGATCCTGTCGTCCACGCCCTTGAGCAAGGCTGTTCCGCGCGGATGGGTTTTTATCTTGAAGCTGCGCTCGGCGACCGAAAACTCGATATTCGGTCCAGAAAACACCGAAGTCAGCCTGCCATCGGCCAGAAGATCCTCCGGTGCCCCGCGCTCAAAACGCCCCCTCCCATCGATGAGCCAGATTGTGTCGGCAGTTCGCAGCGAAAGATCGAGATCGTGACTGGAGAGGATCACGGCGATGTTCTTTTCGCGCGCCAGGTGTCTCAGCATCGCAATCATTTCGACGCGCCCAGAGATGTCGAGATATGCAGCCGGCTCGTCGAGCAAAAGGATGGCAGGATCCTGCGCCAGCGCCCGCGCGATCATGAAACGTTGCCGTTCTCCATCGGAAAGCTCATTGACGTCGCGATCGGCCAAATGAGCCGCTCCGACCGCCAAAATGGCATCGCGGACGATGGTCTTGTCCCGCGCCGCCAGTTGACCGGCCCAGTTTACATGCGGGTACCGCCCCAATTCCACCAGTCTTGATGCGGAGATTGCGCCGATCGCGATCCGTTCGGTCAGTACGACGCCGACCTTGCGAGCAAGATCGGCCTGAGACAACAGCGCGGCATCCTTGCCGCCGATCAAAACCGATCCGCCCAAGGCCGGCTGGGCGCGGGCCAGCGTCCGCATCAGCGTGGATTTGCCGACACCATTCGGCCCCAGAAGACAGACCATCTCGCCTGCAGCAACTTCGACGTTGATCCCGCTCAGCACGGAGCGCCGCTTGCGGCCCTTGCCGTGCCCGACGTCGAGATCACGTGTTTTCAAAAGCGCCGTCATCCGACGAAGCCGCCATTGCGCGCGCGCAAAACGACGAAAATAACAACCGGCGCGCCAATGAGCGCAGTGACCGCGTTGAGGGGCAAGACGCCAAACTGGCTCGGCAAGAGCGCCAATAGCTGTGCCAGCAAGGCGATCAAGGCGCCCAGCATGATGCTGGCGGGAACAAGGACCTGGTGATCAGATGATCGGAGGACGGACCGCGCAATATGGGGTACGGCGATCCCCAGAAAGCCGATGGGCCCGCAAAAGGCGGTGACGGATCCAGCCAGCATTGATGCTGTGCCCATCGTCATCAGTCGCATCCACTTGCTGTTCAGCCCCATGGATCGCGCATAGGTCTCGCCGAGCAGAAGCGCATTGAGCTGCTTGATGCTCAGGCCCGCGATCAGGATGCCAAGTCCGATCACTGGCGCCAGCACTTGCAGTTGTTCCCAGGTCACCGCGCTGAATGAACCGAGCCCCCAGGCGGTCCAGCGAGTGAGTTGATCGGGTGCCGCTCCAGCGACGAGGACCGTGACAAAAGCTGAAACGGCATATCCCGTCATCAGCCCGAAAATGAGCACCGTGGTTGGGCTCTGCAGCCGCGTTGCCACCAAAAGAATGGGCACCATGACCAGAAGTCCGCCCAAGGTCGCTGCGGCAATAATGGCAAGACTGCCGCCGAGGTCGGTAGCGCCGATCAGGAAGGCGCCGATAGCCGTTCCCGAACCGAGCACGACCAAGGCAACACCGAGGCTCGATCCGGATGTCACGCCAAGCACGAACGGGTCTGCGAGCGGGTTTCGCATCAGTGTCTGCATCTGCAATCCTGCCACGCTGAGGGCAGCTCCCGCGAGACACGCCGTGATGGCGCGTGGCAGGCGAATGGAGAAAATGATGTCTGCCTCGTTCGTGCCGGCCCCGCGACCAAGAAAGGTTTCGAACACAGCGGTCGGCGAGAGGGCTGTCGACCCAAAGCAGATGGCAGCCACAAAAGCCAGGATCAGGACAACGGCGATTGCCAGGAGCAGGTGAGCGTGTCTCGACGGCTTGGCGGTTGCACGTTCGGCGAAGGCAGGGTGCTCACGTTCCACGCCTTTTCAGCTCCCATTCAGCGCACAGGACGGCCTCTCTTACAGTGTGCCGAGTGCTCCTGCTCATAAGGCTTGGCGCATAGCGGGGAAAGGCCGTTTTGTAGAAAGGTACGCTTCTTTCTGCTGCGAACTGAAGATGCCCTCGAGAGCTTTATAACGCCGGCTCAAACGTCATTTGCGCTCGAAAAAGCGTCTCACGATCCGCATCGGTCACAGTCACGGTGAGCACGAGCTTCCCGTCGCGTGGGATTTCTTCTGCAGCAATTTCGGCGAGCGCCTTGATTGCCTCCTTATGCGCTACGGTCTCATTCTCAAGTACCTGTCCGATAGTGTCGATGCTGACATCATCATTGGCGGTAAAATCGAAGTAGAACAGCGGCATGGGGCGAACTCCTCCCATCGGAAAGACTCGCCCCCGGTCCGGGTTCCTTCAAAAATTCTTGGCTATAGCTTTGCGGGGTTTTCCCGGCCGATCCGTCCATCGAGGTAGTGCAGATAGCTGGGGTCGAATTGACCAAGCTTGCGTAGATCGTCCCAACGCAAGATGGAGACAATTTGCTGATCAAAATCCATAACGCCCCGTCCGCGCAGGTCCTGCAATGTGCGGTTTGCATGCACCATTGAAATGCCCAGGATGTCGCCGAGATCGGCCTGTGTCAGGGGTAGGGGGAAGGTGTTGTTTTCCGTGAGGCCAGCCATGGCTGCGCGCGTGAAAAGCTCGCAGAAAAAGTGTGCCATTCGCGGTACGGCCTCTGCTTGGCCCAGCATGAGCATCCAGGCGCGGAAGGCGGCTGAATCGATGAGTGTGTCGCGCCATAAAAGCGCGTTGAGCGATGGGCAGGCATCAAGTGCATTGTAAACCGCTTCGTGGGGAATGCGCGCAATCCGGCAGTCACTGATCGCGCTGAGGCTGTGATCCATGCGGTTGAGATGGAGGCTGTGAAGGTCTGGGATATCGCCGGCCGTATGCAGGGAGAAGATCTGCCGGCTGCCATCCAGCAATGTTTTTGAGCGGCAAAGATACCCACTGACGACCATGCAGCAGCTTGAAGATGTTTCCCCGTCCGCCACAATTTCAGTACCCTTGACGAGATTTGCCTCCTTAATCGGCAAGTTGCGCAGCGCCTTGCGGTCTTCGTCAGTGACATGCCCGATCGCTTCGAGGCGGTTCAGCAGATGATCAATGGCCTTGGTCATAGTTTATCGGTATTCCGGTCGCTTTCGGCCAAACGCCTCGGCAAGGCTTTGGCTGCACATACACTCGCCCGATCATCTGAGTTGTTTGCCTTTCCGGCAAGACTTAACTCCCTTCGGGTAATCCCTGCTGGATAGCGCCTCGACGCTGCAGAACTGTCGCGCACATCACGCAGAACAATGCCCATGCAGCCCCGAGACACCAGCCCGCCAGCACATCGCTTGGATAATGTACGCCCATATAAAGGCGGCTCACACCCACGATGACGGTCAGAACGATGGCTGCGCTGATGCTAAAGATGCGCAGTGGCCTTGTCGGCGCCAATCGCGCCAGCAAGGCCCCGAGAGTGAGGAACGTGACCGCGGACAGCATGGCGTGCCCGCTCGGGAAGCTTGCTGTGAACTGGGTCGACATGGACACGAGATCTGGACGCGGTCGATCGTAACCCATCTTGAGTACGGTGCTGAGGAGCGTCCCGCCAAGCACCGATGCGACGACCAGCAGAGCCTCGGCCCGCATCCTTGCGAGCAGAAGGTAACTGCACACGCCGAGAACAAGCAGACCGAGAATTGCGAAACTGCCAAGCGAGGTCAGGTCCCTCACCATCTCATGGACCCAGGCGGGACCAATGATCTCGTCGACATTGGTCGGATCGCGAAAGATCATCAGGATGGCATTGTCGAATGCCTCCATTTCCCCCTCGATCATTTCGTCGGCGATCTTCAGGAAAGCGAGAATTAACCCTGAAACCAGCGCAATGCCGGTCAGTAGCTTGGCCTCCTTGGTCAGGAAGCTATGGATGCGGCGATAGTGTTTTGATCGGCGGACTGTGTCGAACATGTATTTCCTTCGGCGCCACGAGCAACGCATGGGCGTCACGCACGTTCCGTTGGCAAATGTAATTCCGGGGCCAAGCACCGTGACCAGCCAATCCTACTATGTGATCCTCAATGCCAATGCGGGAACCGCCAATGCTACGGGCATTTCCGCCGAAGCCATCGGCGATATGTTCGCCGGCCACGGAATGCGCGCCACAATTGACGCGCGAACCGGCCATTCGATGGCTGCTCGCCTCGCCGATGCCATGGCCAGCGACGCTGATGTGGTTGTTGCGGCAGGCGGAGACGGGACGATAACCGCCGTTGCCTCGGCCCTTGTCGGCACCGGCAAGACGCTGGCCATCCTTCCTCTCGGCACAGTCAATGCCCTCGCCAAGGATCTACACATTCCGCTTAACCTCTCCCAGGCGATTGCTGCAATCGAGACCGGCGAAGAGCATCGGATCGATGTTGGTGA
>CAJYKO010000258.1 GCA_913775215.1 uncultured Devosia sp.
TGATTGAGATAGGCCTCGGCAATGCCGACCTGTCGGCGGCGATCGACGACGCCGGACGGCATGTGCATCAGGACATCGAGCACTATGGCTTCCTGACCATCTGGGGCGCCAAAAAACCGGGTTAGTATGGCGCCGAGTTTGTCCCCGACGCCCTTTATGGCGTGGAGCGAGCGGAACAGCGGTTGAAGAGTTTCTGGGCGCGACACGAGTGATTCTCCTGCCCGAAACGTCGCACAAAAGAACAGGAGAAGAACAGAGCGGAACCGGTTGCGTTCAGGCGGGTTGCGGAAGACGCAGGAGAAAAAGCCATGAGCAAGACCGTCATCACCGCCGCCCTATTGGCCAGCCTCTTGGCTGGCGCCAGCTTTGCGCAAGAGCAAGCGCCGCTTGTGGAATTGACTGACCCCAATGCCTCGATCGCGGTGCTTGGGCTGACGGTCGACCAGACCGTGGGCAAGGAAGTCTATGATAGCGAGGGCAAGCTGCTTGGCACGGTCGGGAAGGTTTTGGGCGACGATGCCGATACGCCGATGGCGGTGACAGTGGGGGGCGGTGGAAAAATCGTCGTGCTGGAATTGGCAAGTGCTGAACTGATCAACAATCGGATCGTCACCCAGCTCAGCGGCGAAGAATACGAGGGCTTGCCGCCCTTTGAGGAATAGGCGCTCTGCGCCGCGGCAGAGGGTGACAAGCCTTTTCAACCCGCGTAAGAGACACGTCCAAATCGGGAACAAACTTGCATCATGGTGTCTCAAATGACGGCCGGTGAGGACATTGCTATTCGTCGAAAGCGCCTGCGCTATCGGGCCTGGCATCGCGGGACCAAGGAAATGGACCTGGTGTTGGGGCCGTTCTGCGATGCCAATATCGAAGGTTTTGACGCGGCAACGCTCGATCGGCTGGAGGCGCTGATGAACGAGGAAGATCCGCCGCTGCTCAAATGGGTGATGCGGCAGGAGGAGCCTCCAGCCCATGTCGATCGCGACTTCCTTGATCGGGTGATCGCCGACCATCAGGCACGGATCGAGAAATGAACGAGATGAGCGGTCTTCCTCCCGTGCGCACAATGTCCAACGTGCCGGACGGCATGCAGCCGATAGTGCTGGCCAAGCTGGTGGAGGATCGGCTCAAAGCGGCGCCGGAGGATGCCGCGAGCCTGGTTTTTGTGGCGCGAGACGGACGCCGGTTGCAGCGAATGGCCGAAGTGCTGGGAGCGATGTTGCCCGGCCATACCATTCTGACACTGCCGGCGTGGGATTGTCTGCCATATGACCGCGTGTCGCCCAATAACGTAACGATCGCGGCACGCATGAGTACGCTGGCGACGCTGACGAGCGGCGCCAAGGGCGTTGTCGTGCTGACGGCCGTAAATGCGGTTATCCAGAAGCTGCCGCCGCGCGACGTTGTCGAGAGCATGTCGTTTTCGGCGGCGGTCGGTCGGGTTGTCGATAGCGAAAAGCTCATCGCCTGGGCGGCTAACAACGGCTATTTGCGCGTGCCGACGGTGCGCGAAAGCGGCGAATTCGCCGTTCGCGGCGGGCTGGTCGATCTTTATCCGGCGAGTGCCGCTGCGCCGCTGCGCTTCGACTTTTTCGGCAGCCAGCTCGAATCGATCCGCACCTTCGATCCCGACAGCCAGCGTACGACGGGCACGCTGAAGCGCATTGATTTGACGCCGATGAGCGAAGTCATCCTCAATGAGGAAACAATCAAGCGCTTCCGGCAAAACTACACGGCTGCGTTTGGCGGCAATACGGTCGACGACACGCTCTATGCTTCGGTCAGCGGTGGATCGCGTTATTCTGGCACCGAGCACTGGCTACCATTTTTCTACGATCACATGGACCGGCTGGCCGACTATGTCAGGGATGCGCCGTTTGTCTTCGACGATCAGGTGGGCGAGGCCTTTGCCGAACGCGCCACGCAGATTCGCGACTACTACGATGCGCGCGAAGCCGCGCGGCTGGCGCCAGCAGTGGCTGGGGCTGGGGCGCCCTATAAGCCGATCAAGCCGGACCTGCTCTACGATCTCGACATGGCGCCGCAGGCTCTTGCCGGCGCGACGGTCATTCAGCTTTCGCCGTTTCTCTCGCCCAATACCAAAAAGGGCGATGACGCCGGCGGACGCATTGCGCCCAGCTTTGCTGCCGAGCGCGCAGCCTCCGACGTCAATCTCTTCCAGTCGGTTGTCGATCGGCTGCTGGCCGAGCGCAGGGCCGGGCGCCGCGCCGTGATCGCCTGCTGGAGTGCGGGCACGCGTGATCGCATGGCGCAGGTGCTCAAGGATCATGGGCTGACCAATCCGCGCATGGCGGAGAACTGGCGCGATGCGGAGACGACAAGCGCGGCAACGACCTCGCTTGTGGTGCTGCCGCTCGAATCCGGCTTTGAAACGCTCGACCTGCTGGTGCTGTCCGAACAGGACATCCTGGGCGAGCGCATTTTGCGGCCGCAGCGCAAGAAAAAGGCTTCGGATGCGCTGACCGAGGCGGCTTCGCTGTCGGCTGGCGATCTCGTCGTGCATGTCGATCACGGTATCGGCCGCTTCCTTGGGCTCAAGGTGATCGAGGCTGGCGGGGCGCCGCATGAATGCGTCGAGCTGCAATATGCCGGCGAGACCAAGCTTTATCTGCCGGTCGAAAATATCGAGTTGCTGACGCGTTACGGGTCGGATGATGCGAGTGTCACGCTCGATAAGCTCGGCGGCGTCGCCTGGCAGGCAAAGAAGGGCAAGCTCAAGAAGCGCATCCGCGAAATGGCGGAGCAGCTTATTAAGCTCGCTGCACAGCGCCTTCTCACCAAGGCCGATGTCATCGACATCAATGCCGGTGCCTATGACGAATTCGCGGCGCGCTTCCCTTACGAGGAAACCGAAGACCAGCTTACGGCCATCGAGGCGGTGTTCGACGATATCACCTCAGGCAAGGTCATGGACCGGCTTGTTTGCGGCGATGTAGGTTTCGGCAAGACCGAAGTGGCGCTCCGCGCGGCGTTTGCCGTGGCGCTGTCGGGCAAGCAGGTGGCTGTCGTCGTGCCGACGACGCTTCTCGCGCGCCAGCACTTCAAGACCTTCTCAGAACGATTCCAGGGCCTGCCGGTACGCGTGCGTCATGCCTCGCGCATGGTCAGCGCCAATGAACTCAAGGCGACCAAGGAAGGCCTTGCCGATGGGCAGGTCGATATCGTCGTTGGTACGCATGCGCTTTTGTCCAAGACCATCAAGTTCAAGGACT
>CAJYKO010000259.1 GCA_913775215.1 uncultured Devosia sp.
CGCACGTCCACCCAGGACGAACCGGCCAAGAGCTTTTACACCCGGCTCCATGAGGTCGAAGAACCAACCGGTATCTGGGATGCGTCTTTCCAGGTCGGCTATGTCTGGGCCGACGAACCTCGCGCCACCGCCTGCGCCGTTATCACCGGCACCGATAATGCCGCTATGGAAGCGGCCGCCACGAAGCTCGCGCAGGATTATTGGGAAGTGCGTGAAAAGTTTGTCTTCGGCATGGAGACCGGCTCGATCGAGGAATGCGCCGATAGAGCCATAGCCAGCACCACCCATCCCGTTGTCCTCGCCGAATCCGGTGACAATCCTACCGGCGGTGGCGTCGGCGACCGCGCCGAAGTTTTGGCCGCTCTTATCGCCAAAAACGCTGAAGGCGTCATCTTCGCTGGCATCGCCGATCGCGCCGCCACGGATGCCGCCTATGCCGCCGGCACCGGCGCCACCCTGCCCCTCCATATCGGCGCGAGCCTTGATCCCTCTTCAACCCCGGTCGATGTCACCGCCGAGGTGATCTTTCTGCTTGAAGCCGAAAACCCGCTTTATCGCGAAGCCGTAGTGCGCATCGGCGGCATAGACCTCGTCCTCACCGCCCGCCGCCGCCCCTTCCATAATATCGCCGACTTCACCAAGCTGGGCCTTGATCCTTTTGGCGCAAAGATCATCGCGGTCAAATCCGGTTATCTCTCACCTGAACTTGGCCCCATCGCCAATCCCGGCATCATGGCCCTCTCGCCTGGCGTCGTCGACCAATTCGTCGAACGCACTATGCGCAACCACACCCCGCGCCCAAGCTTCCCCTTCGATCGCGATTTCACTTTCGTCCCGCAGGTGAAGTGGTCAGCTATGTCCAAGTAGCTGGAGGCTAGTGGGGGTTCCCCCCGCCCCCGCTTTCGTTTACTCACGAAACGAAAGCCAAGGGCATATTTATGAACCCTCAGATGCGACAGGCCCAGATCGTCGAACTCGCCCGGCAAAAAGGCGGGGTTACGGTCGAGCAACTGGTCGAAGCCTTCGACGTCACGCCTCAGACCATCCGCAAGGACCTCAATATCCTTTGCGATCGCGGTGCGCTCAAACGCACCCATGGCGGGGCCATGCACCCCTCGGGCGTCGAAAATGTCGAATATGAAGCGCGCCGCCAGATCGCGACGGAAGAAAAGCAGGCCATTGGCCGCGCCGCCGCCGCGCTGATCCCTGATGACGCCTCGCTTTTCATCAATATTGGCACCACGACCGAAGCCGTCAGCCAGGCCCTTGCCGAACATCGCGGCCTGATGGTCATCACCAATAATATCAACGTCGCCAATCGCCTGCGCACCGTCCCGTCGATGGAGGTGGTCATTGCCGGGGGCGTCGTGCGCCCAGCCGATGGCGGCATTGTCGGCGAGGCGGCCGTCGATTTCATCCGTCAGTTCAAGGTCGATTTTGCCGTCATCGGCGTTTCGGCCATCGATGCCGATGGCGCGCTGCTCGATTTCGATTTTCGCGAGGTCAAGGTCGCTCAGGCGATCATCGCCAATGCGCGCCATGTCATCCTCGTTTCAGATTCCAGCAAGTTCGACCGCACCGCGCCGGTCCGCATCGGCCACCTTTCCCAGGCCCATACCTTCATCACCGACTACTGCCCGCACGACTCCATCCGCAAACTCTGCGCGGAAGCAGAAATCCGCCTGATCGAAACCACGAGCGAAAGTTCATCTTCATGACCGAAAGCCTAGATGCCCTGAGCAAGGCCCTGATCGCAGCGCACGACGGTGGCGCTCTGGTCGGGCCGGTCCCTGCAGAAGACGTTCCAGCGGATATGGCGGCAGTCTCGGCCCTTCAGGACCGGATCATGGCAGGCATCGGCCCCTCGGGCGGCTGGAAGATCCTGGCAGGCGGCGAGGGGGAGCCCATCTGCTCGCCGATCCCCGCTAACCGCTATTTTGAAAACGGCGCGACGCTCGATGCCGCAAAGCACCGCTTCATCATTGCCGAAGTGGAAGTTGCGCTGAAGCTCGGCGCCGATCTCACCGGCGCAGTCGATGCCGAAACAGCCCATGCCGCCATTGCTTCAGTCCATCCGGCGCTCGAATTCGTCGGCAATCCCTTCGTCGATCGCGATGCCACCCCACGAAACCTGCAGCTTGGCGATCTCCAGAGCAATGGCGCGGTCGTCGTTGGCCCGGCAATAGCAGGCGATATCCAGTCGGCAGTCCAGACGCTTGCCGTATCGCTCAGCTACGATGGCACTCTTTCGAAAAGCGTCGAATCCGGCGCCAGCTGGTCCGACATTCTCGCCGCCCTCGTCTGGCTCGCGCCCCGCGCCGAAAAGCGCGGCCATCCGCTCAAGGCCGGCCAAGTCATCATCACCGGCGCCCGCGTAGCAACGCCTATGGGTGATGCCAATCTAGTCGAAGGCTCATTCGGCGCCTGGGGCAAAGTCTCGGCCATCTGCACGCACTAAACAAAAGGCCCGCCGAAGCAGGCCTTTCTTTTTCAGAACATCAGCGCGTCGAGGTCCATTTCGTCAGCGGCAGGGGCCTCGACCTCCACCGTCGGCGCGGCATTGCCGAAGAGCCGGTTGTGGATATGGCGCTCGCCTTCCATCGTATAGGTGTTGCGCAGGCGCTCGAGCGTCGGCAGTAACTCCGGTGCAACATCCTCCGGCATCGGCTCCGTCGAAAGCCCGACGATCTGGAGTGCAATATCGTCCATGGTTTCGGCCATGCGCGATTGCCCGTCGATGCCCCGCGCAGCCGCTTGCAAGAGGCTGATAACCTTTGGCCCATCGGCATTGAGGCTCGCCGCTGCCACCGACAAGCGCTCGTCTAGGCCCATCAAGAGCGTCATGGCATGATTGGCCAGTTGCTCCAACCGGCCGATCTGCCCCGCATTTTCCCCGCCAGCCGCCGCCACGAAGTCACCCGCCAGTGCCGAGGCTTCATCGAGCCGCGTCATCGCCGCTTCGGCAGCCACCACGGTTTCGGTTGTCAATTCGCGCAACTGCGCCGCAATCACCGTCAGCGACGCGCCGCGCGGCCCAAGCTGCGCACACCGCACCGCCGCATTGAGGCTAACGAGCCGCATATTGGCTTCGATTTCCTGCACTGCAGCCACATGGCCGAGCAGCACAGATACCGTCTGCTGCACCGCGGACGCCAGAGCTTCGAGCTTGTTGCGCTCGGTCTCGCAGTCTCGCAGGATCGCGGCCGCCTCGCGCAATTGCGCGCTCAGCGTCGTCAGGGCGGACGCATCGCCATCTTGCCCGCCATAGAGATTGCGGCTCGCCGTCATGATGGTGCTGGCGTCAATCGCGAGCGCCTGCAGCGCGCCTTCGGCCTCGCCCACCTCATCGGCAAAGCTCGACGCCGTCGCCCGTAATTGTTCCTGTTCGAGCGTCGACAGCGCAGCAAGCGCCTGCGCCTGCATGGCCTCGTCGAGCTCGGCGCCATCGACAGGCTTGCCCGCCAGGATGTCAGCAAGGCTATCGAGGCCAGCCTCGACATGTTCGAGCCGCTGCCGCGTCGAGTCTCCAACCTGCAGCGCCATCACGGCGCTACCGATCCGCCCCACGATCTGGCGCGAGACACGGCCGGTTTCCGCGCTGCCTGCAACGGCGGCTTCGCGCTGGCGATCAAGCGCTTCAAGCGTTTCGTCCAGCTGCTGGGCCAGTTCGGTCAGCGTATGGGCATGCGCCTTGTCGAACCGCTCGCGCTGGCCCGCCGCCCGATCGACCTCAGACGTGAGTTGGCGATAAACCTGGCTGAATTCGTGGATCGTCGTGTGTGCGGAATTCGAGAGCGTGGCGATATCGGTGGTAAAAACATCGAAATCGTCGCTGTCGCCAATGATACCGGCAGCCGTGACGCGGGCATTGATGGAGACGATGCCGATCATCTTGACCGTGCGGCGCAATTCGTTGATCGGTCCATTCGCCGCCGAAACCACCTCGACCAAGCGGCTGAGATTGGCCTTTTCCTTGGCGAAGTCCTCGGTCAATTGCCGCGCCGTGCCGGCGACGGAGCGAAGCTGGCTACTGGCCTGGCTAACTTCCTCGCCCTGCAATGCGGCAGGCAGCGCCTCAAAGAGGCGGGTGAGCTTGTTGAGCATCATGGCGCCTTCGCTGAGGCGCGCGCCGACGGAAACGAAAGCTTCTTCGATATCCTGCCGCGGCTTGGCGATAGCGGCAGAGAGGGCGGAAACGGTGCTGGCTTGGGTCTTGTTCTTGATCATGCCGTGCCTCCTGTAGTTTTGTGTCCATTGCGGCCAAAGGCGGTAATTTCGCCGGCCATGCGCGAAAGCGGCAACACGCGAACGGCGGCCCCGCGCTGAATGGCTTCCTTGGGCATGCCGAAAACGACGCTGCTTTCTTCGTCCTGCGCCACGGTCGGGCTGCCCATCTGCCGCATTTCGAGAAGGCCTCGGGCGCCATCGTCGCCCATGCCGGTCAGCAGCATGCCGAGCGCATTGCGACCGGCCGCCTGCGCCGTCGAGCGAAAGAGCACATCGACCGATGGCCGATGGCGCGACACATGCGGCCCTTCGACGATCTTGACGGTGTAGCGCAGGCCATTGCGCACAAGCTGCATATGCACATTGCCCGGCGCGATCAGTGCCCGCCCGGCCATGACCAGATCGCCATCTTCCGCTTCCTTGACGGAGATGGCGCAGGTGGAGTCGAGCCGGCGCGCAAATGCCCCGGTGAATTTTTCCGGCATATGCTGGACGATGAGAATAGCGGGGCTGTTTTCGGGTAGCGCCTCAAGCACTTCGCGCAGTGCCTCAGTGCCGCCCGTCGAAGCGCCAATCGAGATGATCGGCTCAGTCACCGGCATGCGGGCAATCAGGCTCTCGCGGCGCGTATCCGAAATCGGCGGAATGATCGCGTCGGCGTTGAGCTTGGCTTCGACCTTGAGTTCCGGCGCCGCCTTCTTGATGCCCTTGAGCTTGGCATGAGCGGCAGCCTTGGCCGCATCGCATATGCGCATCCGCGATTCTTGGAGAAACTGCGCCGTGTCGATGCGCGGCTTGGTCACGACATCCACCGCGCCAGCTTCAAGGCACTGCATGAGCGTATCGGAGCCTGCCTGGGCCGCGCCCGAGCAGATGACGACCGGAATGGGCCGCTGCGACATGATTTTTCGGAGGAATGTCAGGCCATCCATGCGCGGCATTTCGACGTCGAGGAAAATCACATCCGGTATTTCATGCCGGATCTTTTCCACCGCCACATAGGGATCGGCAGCCGTGGCCATGACCTCGAGGTCCGGATCGGCCGAGATGATCTCGCTCAGCGTCGTACGCACCGAAGCGCTATCATCCACGATGAGGACGCGGATCTTGCTCATGACTTTTGGCTCACGCTCGCTGGAATACGGCAGGCGCAACCTGCCGCACGGGGATCGAAGTCCCGACCATGGACTCAGAATGACCAAGAAGTAGATAACCGCCCGGCCTCAAATGATTGACGAGCCGGTTGATCACCTTGGCCTGGTCGGCCTTATCGAAATAGATCAGCACATTGCGCAGAAGGATGATGTCGACGTCTTGGTCGAACGGATATTTTTCGTCCATCAGGTTGAGCCGGTGAAACTGCACGAGCCGGCGCAGTTCGGGCACGATGCGCACATCGGGGCGCAGGCCCGGCTTGCGTGCCCACATCAGATATTTGCCCTGCATCTGCTGGGGCACCGGCACGATCTGATCGGCGGGATAGACCCCGCGCTGGCCCTGCGCCAAAACGTCGGTCGAAATATCGGTACCAAGGATCGAGAAGCGGAAACCGCCGCTTTCCTTGACCATGTCGGCCAGCACCATGGCGCAGGTGAAGGCCTCGGCGCCGGTCGAGGCCGCCGCACTCCAGACCTTGATCATCGGATTGCGCTCGCCCGATCGGGCCGCCAGCAATTCCGGGATCATCTTGGACCGCATCAACTCGAAATGTTCCGGCTCGCGGAAAAAGTCGGTCTTGTTGGTGGTCACCACATTGATCAGATAGGGCAGCTCGGCCGCCATGCCGTCGCCACGGAAGATATGGTCGCAATAGGCGTCAAAGGTCGGGATTTGCAGTGCCCGAAGGCGACGGCGGAGCCGTCCTTCCACCATCAATCGCTTGGCCGGCGGCAGGCGGATGCCGACTTCGTTGCCGATCAGCGTCGATATCTTGCTGAAATCGGCAATGCTGAGGTGGTCTTCGCCATCGGGTTCAACAATGGGGGCACGCGCTACTAAAGCCACTCTTATCTCCCTTCCGGTCCACGCTGCTCGCATGCGCCGGTCGTCCCAAGCTGCGCCCTTCTGGACCAGGGCCTGGGTTTGATGATCGCTGAGCCGCTCGATGCCTTCAGGCGCCGAGCGGCAAGATTGTGTGTCGCCTCAGGCGGCCGAAAGCGTTGCCGCTTCGCCGCCAAGCAGCTTGTCGAGATCGAGCACCGTGACGAACTGTCCGTTGCGGCGGCCAATGCCCTCGATGCAGTGGTTCTGCCAGCGCGCATCGACCGCCGGGGGCGGATCGAGCTTGTCGCTATCGAGCACAGTCACCTCGAAGACCCGGTCGGTGCGCAAGCCGAGCGTGACAGGACCGGCAACGCTCTGCACACAGAGCACAACGATGCGCGTCGTCTCGGTGTCGGCCGCCGGCTCCATCCCGAGCGTCAGGCGCAGATCGAGCACCGGCACGCCCTGTCCACGGACATCGATGATGCCGAGGAAGTTCTGCGGCGCCCGCGGCAAGCGGGAAATGGTCCGCATGTCGAGGATTTCCTGCACCTTGGTGACGGGCGCGGCGAACAGTTCGTCCGCCACACCCAGGGTCACGAATTGATTGTGATCGGCCATCTTCCTCTTTCCTAAGCTACGCGGGTGTAGTCCGCGTCCATTTCATCCGGCCCGCCATCAAGCGAGAGATCGAAGCCGCCCATATTGGCCTTGGGACGTGCACCGGATTTGTTCATATGCGGGGAGACGGAGAGCACTGCCGCCTTGATGTCGCGTTTGGCCGGCTTTGCCGCTTGATTGACATTGGCTGCCCCACCAAGGCGGAAGTAGCTGATCGCGGCCTGGAGTTGCTCGGCCTGGCTTGCCAGCTCTTCGGCGGTCGAGGACATTTCCTCGGCAGCCGACGTATTCTGCTGGGTCACCTTGTCGAGCTGCTGGATCGCCGTGTTGATCTGGGCCGCGCCGGCATTCTGTTCGCGGCTACCGGCCGAGATTTCTTCCACCAGTTCCGCCGTACGCTGGATATCGGGCACAAGCTTGGAGAGCATTTCGCCGGCAGACTGGGCGGCCTTGACCGTCGTTCCCGAGAGCGTCGAGATTTCGGCAGCTGCAGCCTGGCTGCGTTCAGCAAGTTTTCTCACCTCTGAAGCCACAACCGCAAAGCCGCGGCCATGTTCGCCAGCGCGTGCGGCTTCCACCGCGGCGTTGAGCGCCAGGAGGTCCGTCTGGCGGGCGATTTCCTGCACGACCATGATCTTTTCGGCGATCGTCTGCATGGCTGAGACTGCGTTGTTGACGGCCTCACCCGAAGAGATCGCATCGGCTGCGGACTGGCGGGCGATCTTTTCGGTCTGGCTCGCATTGTCGGCCGACTGCTTGATCGTTGAGGCCATTTCTTCCATCGAGGCCGAAGCTTCTTCGGTGGATGAAGCCTGTTCGGT
Source organism: uncultured Devosia sp. (assembly GCA_913775215.1). Classification (GTDB taxonomy): domain Bacteria; phylum Pseudomonadota; class Alphaproteobacteria; order Rhizobiales; family Devosiaceae; genus Devosia. The sequence continues at coordinate 7,653 of CAJYKO010000259.1, forward strand.
CGCGCCCTGGCTCAGTTGCTCAGCAGTTGCCGACATTTCCTGGGCACCGGCCGAGACATTGTTTGCTGATGCAATGGCATCCGCGATCACGTCGCGCAGTTTTTCGACCATGCGCTCGAGCGCTATGCCGAGCGTATCCTTGTCCGACAGGCGCTTTGGCTGAACGGTCAGGTCGCCATTGGCGATCTGATCGGCAATGGTGGAGGACGTACGCAGATTGTCGGTCATGGTGTTGACGGTATCGACCAGATCCTTGATCTCATCGTTGGTCTTTACTTCGATCGTCTGATCGAGGTCGCCGATAGCTACAGCGCCGACTGCGTCTTTGATCTTGGTCAGGCCCCGGGCAATGCCCATGATGATCCAGACAGCCGTCAGGGACGCAATGATCGTGCCGATGATTAGCGAGGTCACAACAAGGGTCGTCGCAAGGCTGAAGAGGTCATCGCCTTCTTGGCTTGCCATGCCTGCACCGGTGGTATTGAGCTCGACCAGCTTGTCCAGACTGGCCGAAAGATCGTTGAAAAGCCTGAGCGCCTCGCCATTATAGACCTGCAGAGCCTGATCGTTCTGATTGGCCGACGACAGCGCAAAGCCGCGGTCATGCTGCTGCATGTACTGCCCCAATTGCGAGCTGAACTGGTCATAGAGCGACTTTTCTTCCGGACTGGAGATGAGGCCCTCATAGCGCGTGCGCAGTTGAGCAATGTCTGCGACAGCCTCATTCACCTTAGCACTCCAGACCTGCATGCCGGCAGCATCGGAGAGGGTCAAATGCTGGAGTTCGGCAACTCGCAGATCAGACGTTGCCGTATTCAGACGATTGACGACATCGACACTCGGTAGCCAGTTCTGAGCAATATCAGTTGATTTTCCATTGATCTGCTGCATTTGCCATAGCCCAAAGAGACCAATGGCTGCCATCAGCAGAACAAGCATGCTGAATGCAGATATTAACTTCAGTTTGATCGTAAAGCGCATTTGCTCCATCCTTGGAACACCGGCCTGAATTCTTCAGACCAGCCTTATCCCCCTCGCTGCGTGCATGGGTGCGAGTATTACCCCAGCTCAGCCTGCCGAATGTTTCCGGCAGGCCAGGTTCGTTGATCAGGCAGCGCCGCGACGCGTGTATTCGCCATCGAGGTCGTCGGAGCCGCCATCGAGATCGAGATCGAAACCACCCGAATGGACCTTCGTGCGGTTCGTCGCGAACCCTGTATTCATGTGTGGCGCAGAGGCCATGACCGCCGAGCGCATGTCGCGCTTTTCGGCCTTCTTGCTCGCCGGCGTTGCCTGGACGGCATTGCCTGCAGAGTTCAGCTTGAAGTAGCTGATCGCCGCCTGCAGTTGCTCGGCCTGGCTCGCTAGCTCTTCGGAGGTCGAGGACATTTCCTCGGCCGCAGAAGTGTTCTGCTGGGTCACCTTGTCGAGCTGCTGGATCGCGGTATTGATCTGCGCGGCGCCGGCATTCTGTTCTCGGCTACCGGCAGAAATTTCTTCCACCAGTTCGGCCGTGCGCTGGATGTCAGGCACGAGCTTGTTGAGCATTTCGCCGGCCGACTGAGCAGCCTTGACCGTCGTGCCCGAGAGCGTCGAGATTTCGGCGGCTGCAGCCTGGCTGCGTTCGGCAAGTTTTCTGACCTCCGAAGCCACAACCGCAAAACCGCGGCCATGTTCGCCAGCACGCGCGGCTTCCACCGCCGCGTTGAGCGCCAGGAGATCGGTCTGGCGGGCGATTTCCTGCACCACCATGATCTTCTGGGCGATGGTTTCCATCGCGCCGACAGCATTGGCCACCGCCTCACCCGATGCGATCGCATCGGCAGCAGACTGGCGCGCGATCTTTTCGGTCTGGCTCGCATTGTCAGCCGATTGCTTGATCGTTGCGGCCATTTCTTCCATCGAAGCAGATGCTTCTTCGGTAGAGGAGGCCTGCTCGGTCGCGCCCTGGCTCAGCTGTTCGGCGGTAGCCGACATTTCCTGAGCACCGGCCGAAACATTATTGGCCGAGGTGATGGCATCGGCGATCACGTCGCGCAGCTTTTCAACCATCTGCTCGAGCGCGATACCAAGCGTATCCTTGTCCGAGAGGCGACGTGGCTCGACCGTCAAGTCGCCACCGGCAATCTTTTCGGCAATGGCAGCCGAAGCGCTGAGCCCTTCAACCATACGCTGCATGGACTGGCCCAGCACGTCCTTGTCCGACAAAACCTTGGGCTTGGCCGAAAGGTCGCCATAGGCCACCTGATCGACGACCGCCGCGGAGGCCCGCAGATTGTCGGTCATGACGTTCACGGTATCGACGAGGTCCTTGATCTCGTCATTGCTCTTGATCTCGACGCGCTGTTCGAGATCGCCGACGGAGACGGCGGAGACCACCTGCTTGACCTTGTTGAGGCCACGCGAAATGCCGAGTACGATCCAGGTCGCAGCAAGGCCAGCGATGATGGCAGAGCCAATCAGAAGGCCGATAAGCACCGTCAGGCTGGTGTTATAGAGCCCATTGGCGTCGGTCACCGATTGCTCCATCAGCGCTTCGTTGCGCGCGAGCATGGCGCTCAGCGTTTCGCTGGCAGAGCGGCGGACGGTCGCTGCCTCTTCCGCCTTTTGCTGGGCGAAATAGTCGCTCTTGGTCATGCTGATGGAAACGGCATTGTCCATCGCAACGACAAGATCCTTGAAGGCGGATTCGGCGGTCGTCACCAGCGGCAGTTCCTGGGGCGCGGCGGAGCGCTGCAGCGCCGGGAACAGAGCACTCACGTCCTCAATGCCGGACTTGTAGTCGTTGTACCATTCTTCCTGCTTGGCCGGATTGTCGGCGGCAAGCAGCACGTTGCGCTGCTGGCGGAAGATGTCCGAAACGGCCAGAAAGGCAGAATTGGCAGCCGAATAGGCGTTGAAGGCGCCGAGATCGCCACCCGAAAGGCGCGCGCCAGTGGCCTTGATGAGGGCAGTCATGGCGTCTTCGGTCCGGCCAAGCGCCGGGCTGCCTTCGGTCGTCGTGATCTCGAATGCCTTGGTGTCGCTATTGGCCAGGGCAAGATCTTCGGCGTCCTTAATCAACGGCAGATATTGTGCGAGCTGGCCGTCGAACTGCGTCAACAGGTTCCGGACTTCGGAATCCCTGACATTGCCTTCGAGGAACTGGCGCTTCTCGGCGATATCGGCAAGGCTCGTGTCGATCTGCGCGATGTTGCCGCGCATGGTCTCTTCATCGGTCGACATGATGGTCGCACGCAACCGTGCGCCGACCGACTCGAGGCTGGTCTGCATCTGAGACATGGCTATGGTATTGACCGATTGGACATCGACGATAATGCCCATCGAACCGTTCAACTGGCCTAGATTTTGGACGGCAATGAACATACTGCCGGCAGAAAGGGCAACGATCGTTGCGAAGGTGGCCGCTAGCTTGGCCTTAATAGTCAGTCTCATTTAGAAGTTGCCCCTCCTGGACATAGGAAGTTCGTCGCCTCGCGGCCGACGGGGTTGGATGCCGCGCTATGCGCCCGGCATCCAGATTGTGCTTAGGCTGCGCCGCGGCGGGAGAATTCGCCGTCGAGGTCGTCCATGCCGCCCTCGAGGTCGAGGTCGAACCCACCTGACAGTGGCTTGGAGCGATTGGCCGCCGGCTTCATGTGCGGTGCCGAAGCCATCACGGCCGCGCGCAGATCGCGCTTGTTGCTCTTGGCCGGTGCCGCAAAGGCTGCCGCTGCCGTCGTATCGAGACGGAAGTAGCTGATTGCGGCCTGGAGTTGTTCGGCCTGACTGGCCAGTTCTTCGGCCGTCGAGGACATTTCCTCGGCTGCCGACGTATTCTGCTGGGTCACCTTGTCGAGCTGCTGGATCGCGGTGTTGATCTGGGCCGCGCCAGCATTCTGCTCGCGGCTGCCCGCCGAGATTTCCTCGACGAGTTCGGCCGTGCGCTGGATGTCGGGCACCAGCTTTTCGAGCATCTCGCCGGCCGACAGAGCCGCCTTTACCGTCGTGCCGGAAAGGGTCGAGATTTCGGCCGCTGCGGCCTGACTACGCTCCGCCAGCTTGCGGACTTCGGACGCCACAACCGCAAAACCACGACCATGTTCACCGGCACGCGCCGCTTCCACCGCCGCGTTCAGCGCCAGGAGATCGGTCTGGCGAGCGATTTCCTGCACGACCATGATCTTTTCGGCGATCGTCTGCATCGCCGATACGGCGTTGTTGACGGCCTCACCCGAGGCAATCGCGTCGGCAGCGGACTGGCGCGCGATCTTTTCGGTCTGGCTGGCATTGTCGGCCGACTGCTTGATGGTCGCTGCCATTTCTTCCATCGAAGCCGAAGCTTCTTCGGTCGAGGAGGCTTGCTCGGTCGCACCCTGGGAAAGCTGCTCCGCCGTTGCGGACATTTCCTGGCTGCCCGAGGCAACATTGCGTGTGGCTGCAGTCACTTCCGACACCACTTCGCGCAGTTTGCCGGTCATGGCGTTGAGGGCCTTGATCAGGTCGCCCACTTCATCGTCGCCCTTGACCGAAGCCGTGGCATTGAGATCGCCACCGGCAACGTCGTTGGCAAGTCGAACCGCACTCGACATGGCACGGGAAATCGATATGACGATCCAGGTGGCGGCAATACCTGCAATCAGCGCCGAGCCGACCAGCAAAGCAATCAGCATCATCCGGCTCTGTTCGTACATGGTTGTCGAGTCGGCACTCGCCTGAGCCATCTGCTCGCCGTTGAGCGTGATGATATTGTCGAGTGCTTCGACCGATTTGGCGCGGGCTTCTGCAGCGGCGCCGTTGGTCAGGACGGTTGCCTGGTAGTCACTGTTCTCGACAGCAAAATCTCGCGCCGTATCGATGCCGTCCAGCCAGCTTGCAACTTCTTGCCGATAGGTGTCGAAGTTCGCCCGGTCTGCTACCGGCACAAGCGGCGCAGCCGCCTCGATGGCATCAAGCAGGGTCTGCCGACTGGCAGAGAGTGCCTCAACCGATCCCTTCTGGTCTTCGGGGTCGACCATGTCGATAACCACATTGCGGATATCGCGCGAGACGACCAGCATCTGAGGATCTATGGCCTTCAGCGCAGTGTAAGCGCGCATGGCGGAAGCATCTGCAGTGCCAGCCAGGAGACCGGTTTCAAGGCGCGCCTCGATGCCGCGGAGCCGCTCGAGCGCCTGTTTCTGCATGGCTCCGGCAACGTCGATTGCGTCTGCAGCCTTAATATTGGAGTGCAGCGAAGCAAGGCGCTTGACCTCGTCGTGCTGGGTGAGAAAGGCAGCCCAGGCATCCATGAAGGCCTGCACCCGCGGCCTGCCGACTTCGCTCGACAAATCGTAAAGCTTTTTCGTCTGCTCGGCGATCGCAGCCTTCTCGGTTTCGATGCGGTTTGCAAAAGTTGCAAAATCCTCATCGTTGGAAGTGAGGATCAGGTTTTTCTCGTCCCGAACAACGCGAACGGACCGCGTGTTGATGTCATTGGCAATCTGAGTGCGTTGAACATTGCCCTCGACGATATGATCGAGCGATTCATTGAGCGCACCCAGATTCTGGATACCCATGATCATGCCGACTGCCGACATGGCGACTACGGTGACAAATGTCGCCGCCAGTTTCGTTTTGATGGTCAATCTCATGCTGCGGGCCTTTCTTCTGATGCCGCACCGGACGGACTTCTGCCGCCCGGAGTTTCGAAAATCCGTTCCATGTCCGGGATGATGATGAAGCCGCCATTGCGCTTGCCGATGCCCTTGACGAATTCGGGGCGCCAGCGCATGCCGACCTTGGGCGCCTCTTCGATCGAGGCGGTTTCGATGTCGGTGACGTCGTGCACCTTATCGGCCAGAATGCCGGCAATGGTGGGCTCGCCATCGATATCGACTTCCATGACGACGATGCGCGTATCGGCATCGGGCTCGGGCCGCTCCATGCCGAACATGACGCGCAGATCGGCCAGCGGCACGATCGAGCCGCGAACATTGATCAGCCCGCCGACAAAGGCCGGGGCACTCGGCACTTCGGTGATCGGCACAAGATCGAGGATTTCACGCACCCGGCTCGCTTCGACAGCAAAAAGCTCGTCTTCAAGGCGGATGGTGAGCGCCGTCATATGGGACTGGTCGTCGCTCATGCGGCTCTCCCGAGGTTACGTTCGACATAGGATTGGCCAGAGGCCACGAGGTGTGCGGTGTCGAGGATTAGGGCCACCGAGCCGTCACCCAAAATGGTAGCGCCGGAGAAGGACTTGATGCCCGAATGCAGTTTCGAGAGCTGCTTGATGACCGTCTGGTTGTTGCCGATGATCTGATCGACCACGAGCCCGACCCGGCCTTCGCCCGAGGAGACAATGACCACCTTCTGGTGCGCATCGGCCTCGCCCTTGAGCCCGAACACTTCGCGCAGGCGCAGATAAGGGACGAGCGAGCCGCGGATATCGAGGAAGTTGCGGCCCTTGGCATTGGCTTCGATGCCTTCGGGCAGCTCGACGCATTCTTCGACGGCGGCGAGCGGGATGGTGTAGCGGCCATCGCCGACCCGAACCAGCATGCCATCGATGATGGCAAGGGTCAGCGGCAGGCGAAGGGTAAAGGTCGAGCCTTGCCCCTGTGTCGTCGTCACATCGATCGTGCCGCGCAGGCCATCGATGGTCCGCTTGACCACGTCCATGCCGACGCCGCGGCCCGAAAGGGCCGTCACTTCCTTGGCCGTCGAGAAACCGGGCGCAAAGATCAGGTGATTGAGTTCCTGCTCGGTCAGCTTGGCATCGGGGGCGACAAGCCCGTTTTCTTCGGCCTTGGCGCGAATGCGCTCATGGTTGAGCCCGGCACCATCATCGACCACCGAAATGGCGACTTCCGCACCCGAATAAACGGCCGAGAGCCGCACGGTTCCCTTGGGGTCCTTGCCAGCCGCGACGCGCTTTTCCGCGCTTTCAAGGCCATGATCGACAGAGTTGCGGATAAGGTGGACCAGGGGATCGGCGAGACGCTCGATGACGGTCTTGTCGAGTTCGGTTTCTTCGCCCGTGGTAATGAATTCGATCTGCTTGCCGAGCTCGCCGGAGAGGTCATGCACAAGGCGACGGAAGCGCGAGAAGATTGTCCCGATCGGCACCATTCGGATGCCCATGGTTGTGTCGCGCAGGCCCGAAGACAGGCGTTCGAGTTCCTCGGCAATGGTCTTGAGCGAGAGATCGGCAGAGCTCGCGGCAATCTGGCTCAGCCGCGCCTGAGCAATAACCAGTTCGCCGACCCGATCCATCAGCTCGTCGAGCCGTTCGGCGGGCACGCGCAGCGAAGTCGCCGCCGGCTTTTCGGCCTCGGCCTTTTCCGGCGCCTTGACCTTCTTGGCCGGGGCGGCTTTGGCGACGGGCGCCGCCTCCACGACCGGGGCAGGCTCGGGCACGAATGGTGCTTCTGGCATGGTATCTTCGAGATTGATCTCGATACCGGCCGGCGCTGCGGCTTCCGCTTGAAGCGGGGTCAGCGTCAGTTCCATATTGTCGCGCAGGAACAGGAAGACATCGTCGATCGCTGCGGTCGGATCGTCCGCCGTCTCGATATCCACCTGCCAGGCGAGATAGCTGACTTCCGGATCGATGACGTCGAGATCAGGAATGCGATCGGTCAGCGCCAGGATTTCGAGTGGCCCGATACCGGCCAGTTCCTGAAGCAAAAGCTCGGGATTGGTGCCATAGATCAGCGCATCGGAAGGCAGAGAAAAAAGCAGCCGCCAACGCTTGGCGCTGCCGGCTGCTTTTGGCGTCTCGGCCGCTGGCGCTGCGACCGGCACCGCTACGGGTTCGACATGAGCCTCGACCGCACCACCATCGACGATGGCGCGCAGCGCCTTCAAAATCTCGGCGCCGCCTTCATGCGGCTCATCGGGATTTTCGATCAGCTGGTGGATATGGTCCTTGGCATCGAGCGCCACGCCGATCAGGGCGGTATTGGCTTCGCTCTCGCCCTTGCGGACGCGGTCGAACGCCGTCTCGAAATCGTGGACGAATTCGGCAACGGCGGTGAACCCGAACATCGCCCCCGAACCCTTGATCGTATGAAGGGCGCGAAAGGTCGAATTGATCAGGTCGGAATTGGACGGATCCTGTTCCAGGTCCAGAAGGCCGGCTTCGAGCTGGTCGAGCAGCTCGCGCGCCTCCTGGCGGAATGTCTCGGAGGGATCGGAAATGTTCATGCCCCTGTCACCTTCTTGATGACGGCCAGCAACTGGTCCTGCTTGAAGGGTTTGACGATCCAGCCGGTGGCGCCGGCTTCTTTAGCCTGACGCTTGAGTTCCTCGTCGGACTCGGTGGTCAAGAGGATGATCGGAATGCCCTTGCTCGAGGGGTGCTGGCGATATTTACGGATGAATTCGATGCCGTTGAGAACTGGCATGTTGAGGTCGGTGATCACGGCATGAACCGTATTGGTCGTCGCCTTGTCGTAACCATCCTGGCCGTTGACGGCCTCGATGACGTCGAGACCCGCCGAGGTCAGCGTCATGCTGACCATCTGACGGATGGAAGCGGAATCGTCGATTGTCAGAATTGTCTTGGTCATGCCGTCGCGTCCCGTAGAATTAGGAGTGTTCTGTCCAGAAGGATGCTGCAGGCTGGGCCGGGTTCATGAAACCGGCGCCATCGAGAACGGCCTGCAGCTTTGGGCCTGGGGAGCCCTTGAGAGTGAAGGATTTGCCCAAGGCCGCGGCCTTATTGCGCGCCGCCAACAGCGACTGCACGGTCGTGACATCGGCCTGGCCGATGCCACTTGTGTCCACCGCAATTGCAGCGTGCTCGGCGACTGCAGCTTTGAGTTGGCCGAGAAGATCCTGGGCCGATTTGACCGAGAGATCGCCGGTCAATGCGAGCGTGAAGGTGCTGTTCCCGGTCATGCCGACAACCGGGCTGGGTAGAAGATCAGCGATGTCATAATGCTCTCAGGCTTTGGGTCGTTAACAACCGATGAACGGTAAGAAGTAATCAGGCAGCGAGCGGCTATCCGGCTTGTTGTCTGACTTTGCTCGCAGCCGTATTCCCATCCGGCCTGATACTCATAATTTCATGGATGACTTAATCATTGGTTACATGACCAAGTTTTTTACCAGTCTTGATCACACGCTCTTAGTATAACCATCAGGTTAATACATGGATTTGCCCTGAGTAAGCACTGAATCGATTCAGAGTCCAACTCCGTCCTGCTCGAATCGAAGCAAATAGACTCTCGCGCGATTCAGAGTCCAATCCAGCCCAATACTGTTTGATTCAATTGCGACTAAAGCGGCAACGTGTGTAGCAAGGACACAAAACCTTGTTCAGGTGTCGGCACCAGCCCACCGAAATAAGGCAAAGTCGCTGCCTTTATTCTGCCTAAATCTGGCAAGGTGCATAAACAGCCAGCGTCGAAATGCGAATGGATCGGTAAAAATAGCCGTCCATCAGGGGTTCGCGTGAAAAATTGCCAGGCGAGGGCGTGAGCGATGGCTCCGTCTGAGCTTAAGGTCCTGGCCAATCAAAATGCGGTTTGGCGAGATAGGAGAGCTCTTCGCTCTCCCCGGCAATTCGGCGCAGCAGAAGCGCGCCCAGATGCCGCCCTGCCGCGACGAAGTCCTCGGCAACGGTTTCTGCTGCAGGCTGGAATTGCATGAACATCGAAGAGGATTGCTTGGTCACGACATGGGCCGATTTGCCAACAACACGTCCTGCATCGTTCAATCCACCAATAATGGCGAGTGCGGAGACCTCCGAAGCGCAGACATAGCCATCGGGCGCATCGGGGCGCTTCGAGCGCTTGATGACATAATTGCGGATGGCATCGGTGGGACTGCTGAGGTTGACGTCTGCGGCAAATTCAAAGGCCACTCCCGCCTGCTGCGCGCCACGCTCGACACCAGCCTTGAGGTGGCCTGTATAGGTCAGGGCGCTATCGGGCAGGACGATAGACACCTTTTTGCACCCAAGCGCGGCAAGGCGCAGCGTCGCGTAGTAGGCATAATCCTCGTTGTCGAAATCGACAAAAGGATGTGGCTCCGGCCACTGGCTCCGCCCGTGGCTGACAAAAGGGAAGTCATTGTCGATCAGAAAGCGGATACGTTCATCGAAGGCTTCGGCCTTTGAGAAGATAACGCCGTCAGCCATGCGATTGCGCACGATGTGCCGGATCGGCTCGATCGGCTGCACATTGCGAAAGAGCGGCGTGATCACAAGATGGTAGGCCGTGTCACGCAGCGACTCGGTGATGCCGGTCACCAGTGAGGTGCCAAAACCATAGATCTGCTCGTCGGGCTCCAGCACCAGGGCAATGACATTGGTCCGCCCGGTCTTGAGACGAAGTGCCGCACGATCCGGCAGGTAGCCTATTTCGGCCGCGATGCGCTGCACCCGGTCGCGGGTTTCCTGGGCCAATTCCGGCGCATTGTTGAGTGCGCGCGAGATCGTGGTCACCGCAAGGCCCGTCATCTGGGCGATCGTTTTCAGCGTCGGCTTGCCGGATGGTTTTACACCGCGCTTGGCGCGACCATTGGCCGGCACTTCGTCTTGCGACACGTTTATCCCCTCACCCGTCCACATGGGGACGACATCAAGGCGGAAACAACACCAGATTGGCCAACATAGATCAAGAAAAAGCGCGTCTCTCAGGGCTCTTCCAGATGTCCTTTGATGGAAAACGATCAAAGGCAGCACTTTGAGCGCTCTGGACGAGGCTGACGTACGTATGTCAACATACCATACAAGAATCTCGCCCCGTCCATTGCCAGCAATTTCGAAGGATGGAAGCGGTTCGGATGCCGCCAAAGGCGGCGGGAGTTTGAGGTCCGTGCTCTTCGGCACGGCGTGAGGAGACAAGATGCGCAAGGTTGGCATCGGCATTATCGGCTTGGGCAATATTTCGGCAGCCTACCTGAAGGCCGCCAAGGATTTTCCGGTACTCGACATCAAGGGAGTGGCAGATCTCAATCCTGCCGCGGCCAAAGCCCGAGCGGACGAATTCGGCCTCAAGGCCGTCAGCATGGACGAAATCTTTGCCGATCCGGAAATCGA
>CAJYKO010000260.1 GCA_913775215.1 uncultured Devosia sp.
CACCAATTCGCTGATCTTCAGCCAGTTCGGCAGCCGCGTCGCCGAAAACACCACCGTTAAGGCCGGCGATTTCACTATTCCCGCCCATGCCAGCATGGCCGAGATTCTCAACGAGCTGACCACCGGCACGCCGATCCGCTACGCCGTCACGATCCCAGAGGGTTGGACCTCCTGGCAGGTCGTCCAGCGCGTCAATGCCGATGACCGCCTGACCGGGACCATCGACACCCTGCCACCCGAAGGCTCGATCCTGCCCGGCAGCTACGATTACCTCCCCGGCGACACCCGCCAGTCCGTGGTCGATCGTATGCAGGCCGCAATGACCAAGGCGCTCAACGAAGTCTGGGAAGGCCGCGAACCCGACCTGCCGCTGTCCTCGCCCGCTGAACTTTTGATACTCGCTTCCATCGTGGAGCGCGAAACTGGTGTTGCCGAAGAGCGTCCCCAGGTCGCCGCGGTCTTCGTCAATCGCCTGCGCGATGGCATGCGCCTCCAGTCCGACCCGACGATCATCTACGGCATCACCAAGGGCCAGTCCCAGCTCGAACGAGGCCTTCGCCGCTCCGAGATCCAGGAAAAGACGGCCTACAATACCTACCAGATCGATGGGCTTCCCCCGACGCCGATCGCCAATCCCGGCATCGATGCCCTGGAAGCCGTCGCCCATCCTGACGACCACAGTTATCTCTACTTTGTCGCCAAGGGGGCATCCCCGCGCGATGGCCATGTCTTTGCCGAGACCTATGCCGAGCATCAGGACAACGTCGCCCGCTATCGCGAGATCGAGCGTCAGTCCGCCGAACAGGCAGCCCAGGACGCCGAAGCTGCCCGACAGGCGCTTGAAGCTGAGGAAGCCGAACAGGCTCCATCTGGTGAGGGCGCCAGTCAGTGACATCACGTCTTGCGAGCATGACCGGCTATGCCCGGTCTGACGCCGCATTCGGCGCAGCGCGTCTCCGAGTTGAGTTGAAATCGGTCAATGGCCGCGGCCTCGATATCCGCACGCGCCTCGCGCCGGGCCTCGATGCCTTTGATATCCCACTCCGGCAGCTTCTCAGCCAGTCGCTGTCCCGCGGCTCGGTCAATCTTAGCGTTTCCGTCGAGCGCCAGGGTGCCGCCGGCGCCGTGACCGTCAATCAGGCCGCACTCGACACGGTCCTTGCCGCCATCCAAAGCCTCGCCCAACGCGTCGACGCGCAGCGCCCGACACTCGACGGCATCCTCGCGCTTCCCGGCGTCCTTGCGGTCGAAGAGGGTAAGGCGCTCGATGAGGAGGGGCTCGAACCAGTACTCATGGCCGCTGCCCGCGAGGCCATTGCCGGTCTTCTAAAATCCCGCCTCGAAGAAGGCGCCCGCATCGCCGAAATCCTCTCGGCCCAGATCGACACCATTGCTGCGCTCGTCGAAGAGGCCGATAGCCATCCTGCCCGCTCGCGCGACACCATCGCCGCCCGCCTCAGCCAGCAGGTCGATGCTCTCCGCCAGGAAGCCGACATCTCCCCCGAGCGCCTCGCGCAGGAAGCATTGGTCCTTGCTACCAAGGCGGATATCCAGGAAGAGATCGATCGCCTGCGTGCCCACATCGCCGGCGCCCGCGCGCTCCTTGCCAGCGCTGGACCCGTTGGTCGCCGCCTTGATTTCCTCGCCCAGGAGTTCAATCGCGAGGCCAATACCCTCTGCTCGAAATCGAACGCCGTGGAACTGACCGCCATCGGCCTTGACCTCAAGGCGGCGATCGATCAACTACGCGAGCAAGTCCAAAACATCGAGTAGAGCTGCTTCTCATGGATTTTCAGCGCCGCGGCGTCATGCTGGTCCTCGCCTCGCCTTCGGGCGCCGGAAAATCCTCGATCTCGCGCGCCCTGTTTGGCGCCGATCCCAACATCAAGCTCTCCGTCTCAGTCACGACCCGCGCCCGCCGCACCGACGAGATCGACGGCAAGCATTATCACTTCATCGACGTGCCGACCTTCGAGCAGATGCGCCGCGACGACGGCCTTCTCGAATCCGCCGAGGTCCACGGCAATTTCTACGGGACACCGCGCGCCCGCGTGGAAGAGCAGCTCTCCGCCGGCAACGACATCCTTTTCGATATCGATTATCAGGGCACGCTGCAGCTTTATGAAAAGTGCCGCGCCGATATGGTCACGGTTTTCATTCTGCCCCCTTCGATCAAGGAACTGCGCGCCCGGCTTGAACGCCGCGCCCAGGACAGCGTCGGCACCATCGAAAAGCGTCTCAAGAACGCGCGCCGCGAGATGGACCATTACAACGAATACGACTACGTCCTCGTCAACGAAGACCTCGAACTCTCCGTCGCCCGTGTCCGCGCCATCCTCGCTTCGGCCCGCCTCGACCGCAAGCGCCAGAACGATCTCGATACCTTCGTGCGAGAACTGCAAAACCAGATCGGCCCAGCCTGATCATGCCGCCCGTGCCCGGCATTCGTCGCGGCACGCCGGAATTTTTCCGGGCCAACGTCGCCTTCTTCCTCTCGGCTTTTTCGGTCTTTGCCTCGCTATATTCGGTGCAGCCCTTGCTGCCCATGTTCGCCCAATATTGGGTGCGTGACGCCGGCACCGCCTCGCTTGCCCTCTCGGTCACCACGGCGACGATGGCGGTTGCGCTGATCCCCGCCAGCTTCCTCTCCGATCGCCTCGGCCGCCGCCAGCTCATGGTCGGCGCCCTCACTATCACCGCGCTATTGGGCCTCCTTCTGCCGCTCGCCCAGACCTGGTGGCAACTCATCGCCCTCCGCACCGCCATGGGCATTTCGCTTGCCGGCATTCCCGCCGTCGCCATGGTCTATCTCTCCGAGGAAATGGACGCCGACGGTCTCGGCTTTTCCATGGGCCTTTATATCGGCGGAACCGCCATTGGCGGCATGGCCGGCCGCGTTATCTCCGGTGTCCTGTCCGATCTCCTCGGTTGGCGCCTTGGCACCGGCATTCTCGCCGCCCTCATCATGGCTGCAGTCCTCGCAGTCATCATTCTGCTGCCACAGCCCCGCCGCTCCGCCCGGGACCCCATTCGCCTCCCCGAGCTCTGGCGCCGCTGCCGCGCTAGCTTTGACGACGCCGCGCTGCCCTGGCTCTTCGCCAGCTCTTTCCTCCTCATGGGCGCCTTCGTCACGCTCTATAACTATGCTGGCTTCCGCTTGGCTTTGCAGCCCTTCCTCCTCAGCCACTCCGCCATCGCCGCCATCTTCCTTGTTTATCTGTTGGGCAGTCTTAGCTCTACCTGGGCCGGTGGCCTGTCTCAGCGCCTCGGCCGCCGCAAAGTGTTCTGGGCTCTTGTGGCGCTCATGGGCTCCGGCATGGCGCTCACGGCCTTCGAGAACACCGCCATCACCATTCTCGGCCTCGCCATCGCCACCATGGGCTTCTTTGCGGCCCATGGCGTCGCCAGCGCCTGGGTTACCCGCCGCGCCCGCACAGGCAAGGCCCAAGCCTCCGCCCTCTATCTCGTCGCTTATTATCTCGGGGCCTCATGCCTCGGCACCCTGGGTGGCTATGCTTGGGCCGCCTGGAACTGGCTCGGCGTCCTCCTCGTCTGCGGCACGGCAACCATCCTGGCTTTACTTGTCGCCATCCGCCTCGCCTTCATCCCGCCGCTTCCCGAACCAGAGCAACCGGCGCAGGCTCCTCTGGCGCAGTAGACGCCCCAAAGCAAAACGCCTGCCCAAGCCAAAAGGCAGGCGTTTGGGTTGTCGAAGCGATACCGCTCAAAAGTGCCAGTTCACCCCAGCGGTCACCTGATGCGCCGCAAACTTCCAGTCGGTCCCACCATAAGAGTGTGCCGCATAGTCCGAGTAGCGATAGGAGAGATCAATCCCGATATTGTCCGTTGCCTTGACCTCGACACCGGCACCCACGGTCCAGCCATAGTGGGCGTTCGATGCGACGACATTGCCTGCCGTGGACGTCAGCTTGCCGTCCGCAATCGCCAGACCACCCGTCAGATAAGGCATGAAGGCGCCCGCGTCATAACCCACCTTGCCGCGAACACTGCCGAACCAGTTCACATCGAATGCACCGGGAGGGGCGATCGCGTCCGGATCAGTGGCATTCGACCAGGCGATATCACCGACGACACCGAGCACGACGCCATTCTCGAGCGTAAAATTGGTGCCGGCATTGACGCCCAAAAGCACGCCATTGAGGTCGAAGTTAATCGGCGCGGTGACAGTCCCGCGCTCATACCCGCCGAAGACGCCCACAAAGGGGCCATCCCAATTTCCCACCTGGAGGCCGGCATTGACGTCAGGGATCGGCATATCAAGCAGTGAATCAGCCGCCTGGGCAAAAGATGAACTGCCCACTATGAGTGCTGCTGCAAGTGCCGCGATATGACGTTTCATTCAAACTGCCCTTCAATATGGTGAGGGAAATCTGAACGAACATGGTTAATGCCGTCTTACGACAAAACCTAACCTGGCTCTGGGCCTAGCTTCTCAGCCCCGGAAGCGCCCGCGCCATTGCGAGGAATGCGTCAATCGGAAGGTCCTCGGCGCGCTCATCGCCCTTGAGCTCAGCCGCCGCCAGCAGCCTTTCGACCGGCACCCCTAGCGATTTCAACGATTGCCGCACCATCTTGCGTCGCTGTCCGAACGCCGCCTTTGTCACCTGCTCGACGTGCTTGACCGGCAACCCGTCTTCCACGGCCTTGGGCACCAGATGCACCACGGCCGAGGTCACGTTCGGCGGCGGCACAAAGGCCTGCTTGCCGACATTGAACGCAATCCGCGCATCGGTCCGCCAGCCTGCCAAAACCCCGA
>CAJYKO010000261.1 GCA_913775215.1 uncultured Devosia sp.
GCTAAAGTGGCAGGGCTAGACGCTACGGCATTCAACGTCTCCAAACGCGTTAGTAAGGATGGACGCGAGCGTTGGCCCTCAACGGAGAGTATTTCCAAGGTGCTTGATGCCACTGGTGAAACGATGGACTCGTTTCTCGCAGGGGGAACCTTTCTTAACAGCAGCACACCGCTTTACCAGACTGTTCCGCTCCTTGGTCTCGCGCAGGCAGGTGCAGGCGGCTTTTTTGACAGCGCAGGCTTTCCCGCCGGACAGGGATGGGACGAGGTCAGCCTTCCCTCCCCCGGAGATCCCGGCATCTATGCGCTCGAAATTCAAGGCGACAGCATGGAGCCACTTTATCGCGAGGGCGATCGAGTGGTGGTTTCGCCGACCGAACAGGTGCGGCGCGGCGACCGGGTCGTGGTCAAGACACGTGAAGGCGAAGTCATGGCAAAAATCCTATTTCGCCAGACGGCAAACCAGATCGAGCTTCATTCGCTGAACCCGGCCTATGGTCCAAGGATCATCAATACCAAGGATATCGAATGGATTGCACGGATCATCTGGGCCAGCCAATAAGGCTTGCAATCGCAGATGCCGCTCCCAAAAGCAGGACCTCTCAAAGGAGCGATGCCCTGGCCTATTCGATCCTGTCTGGCGGCTTCGGGCAGTAGCCAGTAGAATCCACCGTCGCGAGCGTTGTGGAATTTAGTTCTCAATCCGAATTTATATATGATCAACTGAGGGAGATATATTCAAGTCGATTACTGCACCATGTCCGACGGTTGCCCGGAATGCAGTAAAACAGTTGTAATCCTTGCAATGAGAGGTAAGCTAATCATGTTGTGATTAGCTTTTTCGGCTCTCAAGGTCAGGCGCGAGATAAGATGGGGCATACAGTCAATTGGACTACCGAACGGCGGCAGTTTCGAGCCGTCACTGAGCCCACAAATCTGATTGCTTGGGCGACGGATACCAGCGGCCAATGTTTTTACCTTAGCCCGGAATGGTTCAATTTTACTGGTGCTCGTAATGAACAAGGGCTGGGCCTCACCTGGATCAGCCTTGTACATCCAGACGACATGGTGAAAGTTAGGCAGGAGTTCCGACGTGCTCACGAATCGAGGACCGCGTTTGGGATACCGTTCAGACTTGCCAGGGCGGAAGGCGACTATTCCAGTGTTTGGGGGGTTGGCCTTCCAAAGTTCAGCGACATCGGCCACTTCGAGGGCTTTTATGGCGCAGTTTGCCTCGTCGAAGAGCAAAACGCCGAGTCTGATCGGAATGCGGACGATCAGGCCGAGACAAAGCGCCTAGTGACCGAAAGAGAACGCGAGATTCTTCATTTGATTTCTTACGGCAACACCAGTGAAACGGTGGCCTCCATGCTGGGTATAACGACACGAACAGTCGACACCCATATCGGCAATGCCTGCGCCAAGCTTGGAGCCTTCAATCGAGTGCACGCCGTTGCCATCGCACTGCGACAGGATTTGCTTTAGTCTTTTGGTGTGGAGCGCACCTGTCCTAGAATCCAGCCTTCCCAGGTTTCTATCTCTAAAAGGTCGGGAACACCCTCCCGCCGCTCCCCTATGACCACATCGATCATGCCGAGCACTCCAACGAAGGCATCGAAGCGGTCCTCCCCATTCCGGTCTCCGCCAAAGCCAGACCCAATCAAGTCATGGATTGTCCGGCTGTCGATTTGGTCACGGTTGCCGAGCCAGCTGCGAATAGATGGAGCAAGTGACATCCGATCGCTTTGGCGCCGCTTGCTCCAGCCCCGTTTGGGAAAGCCCAATCTGGCATAGATGTCGCCAGGATAGGTTTCGGCAATGACGATAGAGCGGGTGGCGACCAGTTTCTCCAGACTGCCCTCAAAAGGCCAAAGCGCAATCCGGCACAGATTGGGAATGATAATGTCGTTCCAGCCTGAGATTGCTGCCTTGCCAACCTGATTGCCGCCCATAGTCCAGAAGAGACTTGCTGCCTCTTGGCGGTCTGAACTTGCACGCTCGCAAAGGCGGAGGAGATCGTTCCAGTTCGCGAGCCCAAGGGCATTCAGGAGATGAGCACGCTTTGCGCCACCTGGTCGTTCTGGATAGAAGGGACGCGAAATTCCGATTTGGTCAGGCGCGTTGCACACGTTGAACCAATTGTCCCACCTGCCGTCGCCGATCTGGCCCAGGAACGTTCGGAAATCTGGAATTCGAGCGATTTCGGCATAGGCGCGTGGCAAGCCTATCGTGAAGTCGAAACCAACCAGCAGCGCTCCAGCGTCTCGCTTCCGCTTCTCTAGCCGATCAAACAATGTTCTCGTTTCACCGACCGGTTCGGGCGGCAATATTTGCCATTGTGTGTCGACGCGCACCGCAACGCACATCCAGCGCTTGGCAGCATCCTTGCTCCAGTCGCAATGCGCGATCAGGCTGATATCGGTCGACAAATTTCGGGGAGGGCTGGAGCGGGTGAAGGGAATCGAACCCTCGTCATCAGCTTGGGAAGCTGCTTCTCTACCATTGAGATACACCCGCATTCCGGTGCCGATCCTAGATGCTGGAAATCTGTCTCAGCGTCAAGACGGTCTCATGGGAACGGCTTGAAGTGTTTTGAAAGCTTGAGCGTCTGGGCCTGATAGTTCGAGCCGAGCGCCGAGCCGTAGAGACGGTCGGGCGTTTCGGCAAGGCTCTCATAGATGAGCCGCCCGATGATCTGCTTGTGGCCCAAAAGGAACGGCACTTCGCGGCTGCGGACTTCGAGCACGGCGCGGCTGCCTGTGCCTCCGGCCAGGGAATGGCCAAAACCCGGATCGAAAAAGCCTGCATAGTGCACGCGAAATTCGCCGACGAGCGGGTCGAATGGCACCATTTCGGCGGCGTGGCTTGGAGGCACATGCACCGCTTCATGGCTGACGAGAATATAGAATTCATCCGGATCGAGCGTCAGCTCCGGGCGGCCGCGGCTATAGAGCGGCTCCCAGAAATCAAGCACGTCGAGCGCGCTTTTCTTATCGACATCGATCACCGCCGTGTGGCGCTTGGAGCGGAAGCCAATGAGGCCATCGCGGCCTTCGCCCAAAAGATCGATCGAAAGCGCGACGCCCCCGTCAACCGGCAGATCGCCGCCAATAACCAGCGTGTCGCTGGCGTGCAGCGCCTGATGTTCGCTCGAGGTGAGCCGCGTATCGCCGCAGCGAAAGCGCATCTGACTGAGCCGCGACCCGGTCCGCACCAGGACGGGAAAGGTGCGCGGGCTGACTTCGAGATAAAGCGGTCCATGATAGCCTTTAGGCATCTGATCGAAGCCACGCGCACGATCGCCGATCACGCGGGTGAAAACATCGAGCCGGCCAGTCGAACTTTTGGGATTTGCCGAGGCGCTGACCTCTGGCGGCAAGGAAAGACTTTCCTGGAGCGGCACAAGATAAACGCAGCCGCGCTCGAGCACCGCGCCCTTGGTCAAGTCGATCTCGTGGAGCGTCAATGCTTCGATCCGCTCGGCCATCGAATGGGCAGGGCCCGGCAAAAAGCTCGAGCGCACGCGATAGGCGACGTTCCCCAACCGGAGATCAAGGCTTGCCGGCTGCACCTGGTCGGCATCGAAATCGCGCGAGGAGGCGATCGCGCCCTCCGCATGGAGCTTTTCGATGAGGCGCGCCGGAAAGACGCCTTGGGGCCAGCCTGTTGTGCTCAACGCCTTCGAACTCCGTCATCGCCTGGCCTGTCCCGGCGATCCATCTGTCTTCTGCCAAGAATGGATTGCCCGGACAAGCCGGGCAATGACGGAAGGGAAAGGTTTGAGCCATCATCCCCGATAAACCCAGGAATTGACGGCACCGGCCAATTGCGGTTTAGTCCCAGACAGTGGTGATTTGGCCGGTCGCTTGCAGCCACTTAAAACAACTTGCTAAAGACCGTTTGGGAAAGCCGGCCGCCCTTGCGTGCCGGTTTTTTGTTTGAAGGCGCTACCATGTCGAAAGAGAAGAATCCCCTCCTTGATCCGCGCAAGCATTCTGCCGCGACGCAGATGGTGCATGGCGGAGGCAAGCGCTCGCCCTTCAACGAAACCAGCGAAGCCATTTTTCTCAATTCCGGCTATTCCTATCCAAGCTCTGAACATGCCGAATTGCTGTTCCAGGGCAAGATCCCGGGCGGCCACAACTATTCGCGCTTTGCCAACCCGACCGTCCACATGTTTCAGGAGCGCATGGCACTGATCGAGGGCGCCGAAGCCAGCCGCGCTTTTGCATCGGGCATGGCTGCGGTTACCAATGCGGTGATGAGCCAGGTGCGCGCCGGCGACCACATCGTCGCTGCCCAGGCGCTTTTTGGCGGTTGCCGCTATGTGGTCGAAGATTACGCGCCGCGCTTTGGGGTTGAATCAACGCTGGTCGATGGCCGCGACCCCGCCAATTTCGAAGCGGCGATGCGCCACAACACCAAGGTTGTCTTCATCGAGACCCCCACCAATCCGACTCTGGAACT
>CAJYKO010000262.1 GCA_913775215.1 uncultured Devosia sp.
CTCGTCGACTGGCTCGCTGCTAGTGCAGGATGATGCCGGGGTCGAAGCGATCCTGCGGGCGATTTCGCGCCGCGCGGCCTTCCACTCGGAAGACGAATATATGCTCGAGGAGCGCAAGCATCTCCGCGTGGCGGGCGATCCGTCCAGCCATCCCGTTTGGCGATCGCCGGAAGTGGCGATGAGTTGCACGACGCGGCTGGTCAATCTGGCGCGGAAGACTGGCAAGAGCATCCATGTGCTGCATATCTCGACCAAACAAGAGATGGTCTATCTTGCCGAGCATAAGGACGTGGCTTCGGTCGAGGTGACGCCGCACCATCTGACGCTGGACGAGACGGCTTACACCCGCCTCGGCACCTATGCGCAGATGAACCCGCCGGTGCGAGATAGAGATCATCGCGAGGGCATCTGGAAGGGTGTCGCCAATGGCGTTGCCGATATTCTGGGTTCAGACCACGCGCCGCACACGCGCGAGGAAAAGGATCACGAATATCCCGCGAGCCATTCGGGCATGACCGGGGTGCAGACGCTGGTGCCGACCATGCTCGACCATGTCAATGCCGGGAAGCTGAGCCTGCAGCGGTTTGTCGACATGACGAGCCACGGGCCGAACCGGCTGTTCGGTATTGCCGGCAAGGGGCGGATCGCGGTGGGCTATGACGCGGACCTAACCGTGGTGGATCTGAAGCGCCGCGAGACCATCACCAATGACTGGATCAAGAGCCGCGCGGGCTGGACGCCCTATGATGGGGTTACGGTGACGGGCTGGCCGGTGGGCACGGTGGTGCGCGGGCATAAGGTGATGTGGCAAGGGGAACTGGTGACGCCGAGCAAGGGGCAGCCGATGCGGTTCTTGGAATCGCTGCCGGCGCAGGGGTAAGGCGTTTGAGCGGGATATAACCTTGCTCAGCGACAGGGCTGCGCCAAGCCACCTCTCTCCGATGGGAGAGGAACAAGTGTCACACAACCTCAACCGAATACCTTTGGACATAGGTACACTTGTCACCCAGCCGGAATTAGTTGGCTACGAGTGATTGCTTCAGCGAACATGTTGAGCGCTAGACCGAAGAAAATTTACGTGTCATGATTGGTATAAATTGCGCAGGGGCGTTGTTTGCATTTTATATCTGTTCTGGTCTTGCTTTGTCTTATGTGCGGTTTCATGAGTTCGCACAGTATTCTAATGGCCTGTATAATCTTCCTAATCCATCTTTTTTTGCTTGGAATAGGAGGTTGGTTTGAGCCACCGGTTGCGACCGAGACAATTCTTCTCGTTGTGGCGTTGGCTGTAAGCACATTTGCGGGATGCTGGATTGGCCAAAGCATTCGGGGCCGAACCGTGGTGCCTGTACAAGAATTTGTGGCACCACCACCGCCACCGGGCTGGCGAGAGACTAGACTAAAGCGGCTGCAAGGGATGAAACGCGATTAGATGGCTTAATTCGGCTTATCTCTCAGCCAGTCGTCTACTTCGTCCATTTACTCCGCCGCCGGCACCTTGATTCTCAAGATATCGTTTGTCTCGGATCCGAAATTGTAGCGGTCGGTCAGGATCGCGTCGGCGCTCTCCCAGACCAAAGACCCGAAATAATCGATGGAGGGCAGGATGAGGAGCGTCTTGCCGGTTTCGTAGTCCCACACGGCGAGGGCGCTGGCGGTTTTGCCCCAGCGTTCGGGGCAGGAGAATTCGGCGGCGACCTGGGGGCCGAACGGGCTGAAGGAAATTTCGCTCGCAGCATAGGAGCAGCCCGGGCGCAGGGTTAGGCCATAGAGCGTACCGGCATTGGTTTCGTTGTCGGTCGGGCCGATGCGCAGGCCCGTGACACCGCTGTCGCTCAGCTGGTCGATTTTCTGCGCAAAGATTTTGCCATCGGGGCTGAGCGCCGCATTGGTGCCATGAATATAGAGGTGTGAGGTATCGGCGATATTGGCCTCGACCGGCTCTTGGCCGTCCGAGGCGACGGGCCAGCCTTGGGCCTGATCCGTATCGGGCATGCCGGTGAGGCTGGGGCCCATATCCGTGAGAAGCCAGCCTTGTTTGTCGAAGGCGAGATAGCGTGGCATCCAGCGTTCCACCGTGCGCAGGATTTTGCCGTTCTCCCGGCTGATCACCTTTGTGGGCTGGTGGATGAAGGAGAGGGCTACCGTCTGGCCATCGGGGCTGACGGCCATATTGGTGACGCTCGCTTCCGTCGGCATGTCGTTGACAAGCGTCGAATGCACGGCCTCGCCGGATTTGGCATCGATCTCGACGAGGGCCAGGGGATCGGAACTACTGTCTTCTCCAGCAGAATTGACGACAAGCACATTTCCATTGGGCAGGAGACCGATGGGGCCGACCTGTCGCGCGTCGAAATGGGCGACCTTCTGGCAAGCGCCATTATTGACCATCAGGCCCAAGGTCTCGCAGGGCCAGAACCAGCCTGCGCCCCAGGCATAGATGCCGCCGCCAATGGCCGCGATGGCGGCGACGCTAACCAGGCTTTCGACGAATCCCCACCGCATGCATCTCTCCTTGCGCCTCGGCGCCTTGGATTGCGGCAAAGCCGGACTTTTTTTTGGCGAGGCTTTCTTAACCCTCGCGCAGATTTGCGCGGGGTGCATGGCTTCACGGCTCGGAAAGCGGCTTCCATTTAGTAAGTGGACATATTATATGCACGCTTACTAAAGCGGGTGCGCCTGATGAAAAGCATGGAGACAGCGCCGATTTTTTACCTGATCCACGAGGTTGGTCGGGCTTTTCGCCGCCAGCTCGAGGACCAGACGCGCGGCAATGATCTGACGCTGCCGCAATGGCGGACCTTGACCAAGCTCGGGCGCGAGAACGGCATGTCGCAGGTGGCGCTGGCTTCCGCGCTCGACACCGACCCGATGACCATGAGCAGCATTTTGAAGCGCCTGACCGAGCGCGATTTGGTGCAGCGCGAACCGGACCCGCAGGACGGGCGCGCCAAGATCGTGACGCTGACGCAGGACGGCAGGGCACTTTTCTCCCAGGTCGAGGGCATGGGCGTCGAACTCTATAAGACTGCCATTGCCGGCATGGCGCCGGCCGAGACTGCAGCCCTGATCGAAGGGCTGGCCAAAATTCGCGATAATCTGAGCGGCGGCGACGCCGAGACCAAGGACTGACCCGATGAACGCCCACGCAAAAGAACCAAAGCCCGGCGAAGCCACCCCTGTTGCTGCCAACGAGGTCACCCCGCCCTTGCCGCAGGAAGAACCGGCAAAGAAAAAGCGTCGGCCCGGCCGGCTGCTGCTGATGGTGAGCGTGCCTGCGCTGCTGGTCGCGGCGGGCGGCTATTTCTACCTCACCGGCGGGCGTTTCGAAGAAACCGACAATGCCTATGTGCAGCAGGCCAAGGTGGCCTTGTCGGCTGATGTCGCGGGGCGCAT
The DNA here is from genome assembly GCA_913775215.1 of uncultured Devosia sp. Lineage (GTDB taxonomy): Bacteria > Pseudomonadota > Alphaproteobacteria > Rhizobiales > Devosiaceae > Devosia. The sequence goes on from CAJYKO010000262.1 coordinate 3,397, forward strand.
CACCGAGGTCGATGTGACCGAGAACATGATGGTGCATGCCGGCGACGAGATCTTTGCGATCGATCCCGAGCCGTACCAGATTGCGCTCGAACAGGCCAACGCGGCGCTGGGCACGGCACGCGTCAATGTCGAACAGCTCAAGGTGGCCTATGCGACCGCGACTAAGGCGCTCAACGCCGCCAACGAGGTACTGGCTATCCAGCAGTCCAAGTTCGACCGGCAGGACACGCTGGTGAGCCAGGGCATTGCCTCGACGGCAACGCTCGATGACCCAAAACTTGCCCTGCAGCAGGCACAGAATGCGGTGTCGACGGCGCAGCAGCAGGTGGACAATGCCGCGGCGGCGCTGGGTGGCAGTGCCGATATCGACACCGATGCGCATCCGGCCGTCAAGACAGCCTTGGCGGCAGTGAGCCTCGCCGAGCGTAATCTGAGCAAGACCAAGGTCGTGGCGGTAAGCGATGGCGTGATCAGTCAGGTGGCGAGCCTCAATGTCGGGCAGTTCGTGGCGGCCGGTACGACCATTGCGAGCCTTGTCGAAACCAAGGCGAGCTGGGTGGAAGCCAATTTCAAGGAAACGCAACTGGCCGGAATCCGGGTCGGCATGCATGCCGAAGTTGCCGTGGATGCCATTCCCGGCAAGCCGATCGAAGGCACGGTGACCAGTATCGGTGCGGCGACGGGCTCGGAATTTTCGCTGATCCCGGCGCAGAACGCGACCGGCAACTGGGTCAAGGTAACCCAGCGCATTCCCGTGCGGATCGATTTTGGCGATGCCGTGCCGGCCGATCTGCTGCGTTCGGGCATGAGCGCGGTGGTCAGCGTCGATACCGGCGCCAATACGCTTGAGCGCATGACGGGCGAAGCCAAGCCCCTCTGATGTGACGGGCCCTCGGGCCCGCCTCCATTCCCCCTAGGAGGCCAAGATGGCCGAAGCGATTTCCCAGCCCGCTCTTGTCGTTAGGAACAAGGGCATGCTCACCCTGGCGCTGATGCTGGGCACCATCATGCAGGTGCTCGACACCACGATCGCCAATGTGGCGCTGCCGCATATGTCATCCTCGCTTGGCGCCTCGCAGAACGAAATCACCTGGGTTCTCACCTCCTATATCGTGGCCGCCGCCATTGCGACGCCGCTGACCGGGTGGATGAGCGATAGGCTGGGACAAAGGCGGCTGTTTCTCGGTGCAGTGATCGGGTTCACCGTCGCTTCGGCGCTCTGCGGCATTGCTTCGAGCCTGCCGGAGATGGTGATTTTCCGTGTGCTGCAGGGCATTTGTGGTGCCATGATTGCGCCTCTGGCGCAGACTGTGCTGCTCAATATCAACCCCAAGGAGCGCATCGGCCAGGCCATGGCCATCTATGGCATGGGCATCATGGTGGCGCCGATCATCGGCCCATCGCTGGGTGGATGGCTGACCGAGACATTTGACTGGCGCTGGGTTTTCCTCGTCAACGTGCCGGTGGGCGCGCTCTGCGTCGCCATGCTGTTGCTCTTCATGCCGCAGACCGAGGTGAAGAATCGGCGATTTGACTTTTTCGGCTTTGGCATGCTGGCGCTCGGGGTCGGCGCGCTGCAGCTGATGCTCGATCGTGGGGCCGAGAACGATTGGTTTCACTCGATCGAAACCTGGATCGAACTCGGGCTCGTCATCACCGGCATCTGGGTGTTTCTCGTACATTCGCTGACGGCTAAGCAGCCGTTCGTTGATTTGAAGATGTTCAAGGATTTCAACTTCTCGCTCGCCTCGATCCTGATGGGCGTGATGGGGATTACCTTGTTCTCGGGCCTCGCGCTTTTGCCGCCCATGCTGCAGAACCTGATGGGCTATTCGGTGATCTTCACCGGGCTTTTGATGGCGCCGCGCGGTGCGGCAACGCTTGTGGCCATGATGATCGTGGGGCGCACGAGCGGCAAGGTCGACCCGCGGGTCGTGCTTTTGATCGGCGCCTTGCTGATGAGCTATTCGCTCTATCTGATGACCGGTTTCAGCCCTGACATGGACTATTGGCCCGTGATCATCACCGGGGCACTGCAGGGCTTTGGCATGGGCTTTTTGTTCGTGCCGCTCTCGACCATGGCCTTTGCCACCATCGCGCCGAGCGTGCGCGCCGATGCGACGGCCATGTTTGCTCTGGTGCGCAATATGGGGCAGGGGATCGGCATCTCGCTGGTGTCGGTGGTGCTTTCGAGCATGATGCAGGTGAACCATGCTGAACTGGCCGAGCGGCTGACCGTCGATTCCACGGCCGTGCAGACGCAGATGCCGGGGCTGATTGCGGGCAATGGGCAGGTCATCGCGGTGATCAACGGGCTCGTGCAGAAGCAATCGGCCATGCTCGCCTATCTCGACGATTTCTGGCTGATGCTGATCCTGAGCCTGGCTTCTATTCCGCTGATCTTGCTGCTGCGGGGGCCCAAGAAGGACAAGAACGCCAAGCCCAAGACCAAGGAAGAGCTGGCGATCGAGCGGGCGCACGCTATGGCCGAGTAGGGGTGCAATACCCCCATCCAACCTCCCCCTGGTAGGGGGGGAGGGGCGCGCCGGTGGTTGGGCGCAGCTTTAATCTCAAAATTACTGGAGAATGCGCTCTAGGTTGTATTCGCCGGTGCGGATGCGGTCGGGGAGTTGGGCGATGAGATCGGCCGTGGCTTCGTCGCCGTGCATGCGCACGAAGGTGGCGAGCGCGGCAAAGAGTGAGGCGTGGGCGAGCGAGGCGGGTTCGAGACCATCTTCCTCGGCACTGTTCCAGGCCTCGGCCAGATATTCGAGGGCGATCTGGCGCTCGACCTGCCCCTGCTCGAAGGGGCCCTGGCCGGAAGCTGGCGCAAACATGGATTTGGTGGTGCTCATGAGGGTTCCGTAGCACGCACCCCGTCCATTGGCGCGGCAGAAGTAAGCCGAAGGTTAACGGGGAGTAGGCAATTGCAGGCTTTCGTGGGCCTGCCTATTCGGCAAAACGCGTATGAATGCTGCGGGCCAATTGCTGGGCTTCGACCATCAGCCGCGACAGCGCCTCACGCGAGGCTGGGGTGCAATGGCGGTGGAGGCGGGAAAAGCCGGTATAGCCGGAGTTGAACGCACCGGCGAGGCGCTGGCGGCGGTCTTCATCGGGCTCGTCGAGAGAGATCAATTCCGACATCTGGGCGCGCCAGTCCTCGTTACCGGCCTGGCAGAGCGGCTCAAGGTAATAGAGGCTGCCCATGACTTCCGCGAGGCGCTCCATCTGGCGCTGATAGGGCGGGTCAATGGCAAGAGTTGGCGTCGCGAGGGTAAGGGCGAGGAGGAGAGCAGCGAGCGTTTTGGCGAGGACTGAGCGCGCCGTGACCCCCACCCGGCCTCCCCCTGGTAGGGGGAGGAGAAAGGGAGTGGAGCCAGGAGGGGTATGGGTCGGCGTCATCATGCCCGCCTCTTACCAGTTCTGGCCCAAAATTTTAAAACACTCTTTGATCACGTCATCGAGGCGCGAGGTGGTGCGCAGGGCAAGGAGCATGCCCGGGTCGGCCCATTTGTGGTCGAGGATCTCGCTCGAGGGTTTGACCGTGCCGACATAATCGGTGGTGGTGAAGACGGCGAGGCGATGGGTGCCGTCGCGGCCCAGTTCCTGGGTCATGACGTGGCGCGGATTGCGCACGGTGAGGCCGAGCTCCTCCTGCACTTCGCGGAGGGCGCAGTGGTCGATGGTTTCATGGGCTTCAAGGCGACCGCCCGGAAAAGTCCACAGGTTCTGGTAAGGCGGCAGGGCGCGCTTGATGAGCAGGATTTTGCCGTGGCGTACGATGCCGACGCTGGCGGCATTGGGGAGAGCTGTCATGGCCCGAGCAGTTTGCGATTC